>NZ_JAEQDE010000060.1:0-33882 GCF_020737865.1 Microcoleus sp. PH2017_35_SFW_U_B | reverse complement strand
ATAATTGCCATTCAATCAGAAGCGAGATCCCCAATGGCTCCTACACAAGTAGTTACTTTTGTCAAATTTCTTGTTAAGAAAGATGTTTATAAAGCATAGCTTTTTAAGGGGGATGCGAGGGGGATCTCCGGCGCATAAATAGTGTTAAGTAAACCGTATTGTTATATAACCACTTAAACAAAGAGGGCTCGCATCCCAACAACGTACCTAATCTATCTGAGAACCGCTATAACAAATAACAAATAACAAATAACAACTGTCAACCGTCAACTGTTGAACTGGTACCAGTTAAATTCGATCGCACGGGAATTTCAATCAAAAACTCCGATCCCTCTCCCAGTGTCGAAATACAGGTCAATCTGCCGCCGTGGCGATCGACTACAATCGAGTGAGAAATCGACAGTCCCAAACCCGTGCCCTTGCCCACAGGCTTAGTCGTGAAAAACGGGTCAAACAGCCTCGATCGCACTAGCTCCGGTATCCCCCCGCCGTTGTCCGCAATAGATACCGCTACGAAGCCCGCAGCAGCCTCATAAGTCCGAATCGCGATCGTACTGGGATGTCGATCGCACTCCTCGATCGTCCGCCCCTTGTCCCGTTCCTCCAAAGCATCGATCGCATTAATCAAAATATTCATAAATACCTGATTCAACTCGCCCGGAAAACATTCAACTTGCGGCAATAACTGGTAATCTTTAACAATCTGAATCCCCGGACGGCTGCTGTGAGATTTCAAGCGATTTTGCAAAATCATCAAAGTGCTGTCAATTCCCTCGTGAATGTTCGCCGACTTACCAGCAGACTCGTCCAACCGGGAAAAATTGCGTAATGATTTGACAATTTCGACAATTCGCTCGGTTCCTACTTGCATAGAAGTAAACAATTTCGGGAAATCGTCAGCAATATAATCCAAGTCTATTTCATTGAGTTTATCTAACACTTGAGCCGGAGGATTAGGACAGTAATCTTGATAAACTTTAATCAATTCCAACAAATCTAAACTGTAACGGCGAGCCGGACTGAGATTGCCGTGAATAAAGCTAACTGGGTTATTAATTTCGTGAGCGACACCAGCAACTAACTGACCCAAACTCACCATTTTTTCATTTTGAACGAGCTGAGCTTGAGTGGTTCTGAGTTTGTTAATAGCTGCTTCCAACTCTCGCGCTTTTGAACGTTCGCGCGCTTCCGATTCCTGCAAAGCTGACTCCGCTTGTTTGCGATCGGCAATTTCAGTTTGCGCTTGCTCAAACAGCGTCGATTGCTGGATCGCGATCGCTAACTGCACGCTAATTTGTTTGAGACACTCCACCTCAATTTTTAGCCATTGGCGGCAGCCAGCGCACTCGTGAGCAATCAACAAGCCCCACAACTTCTCACCTTGCAAAATCGGCACTACCAAATTAGCTCGCACCTGAAATTGAGCTAATAAATTAATGTAGCACTCAGAAAGACCGGCTTTGTAAATATCATCCACAGCTACAGTGCGACCGTTTTGGTAAGCAGAACCATAGCTGTCTTTAAAGCAAGAATCGTTAATATTTATTCCCTGAAGCGACCGCCAATTTTCAGCCACCGCCTCAACTGCTACAAAACCGCTCCAATCGGGATTAAACCGATAAATAATTGTCCGGTCTGTTTGCAGAAAATGCCGTATTTCAGCAACAGCTTTTGTCAAGATTTCTTCTAAATTTAGAGAAGAGCGAATGCGTTCCAGCATCCCTACCACCAAGCGTTCTTGTTTTAATTGCTGGCGCAAGATAGACTCGGCAAGTTTGCGGTGATTAATATCTTCAATCACAGCAATTCCGTAGCTTGGTTCCCCAAACCCGTCCCGCACTAAAGATACAGTCACATTAGCCCAAACAAATGAACCGTCTTTGTGCACAAAGCGTTTCTCAAGTGAATAATTCAAAATTTCCCCAGCTAACAGTCTTTGGGCAGACTCGACATCTGCTTCTACATCTTCGGGGTGAGAAATCTCCCAAACATTTCGTGCTTTCAGTTCCAATTCTGAGTATCCGATAATATTGCAAAAGCCTTGATTGGCATTCAAGAAACTACCTTCGGGTGACACTTTAACAATCCCGATCGCCGCTTGTTCAAATACAGCCCGAAATCGCTGTTCGCTTTCTTGCAAAGCAATTTCTGCTTTTTTGCGATCGGTAATATCGATTTCCGTGCCAAACAGTCGCACCACCTTACCCAAGTCATTTTTAACAGCTTGTCCTTTACAGTTAACGTGCCGGATTTCTGCTGATAGAAAACATATGCGGTGGTCGATGTCGAAAGCTATCCCTTCATTCACCGCCTTTTGCAAAGCTTCTGTAACGCTTTCTTTGTCATCGGGATGAATTTGCTCTAAAATTTCTGTCATTGTCGGCTGCCAATTAAATTCTCTACAGTAAACTCGAAACACTTCGGCAGACCAATTAACAATACCGGTCTCTATATCGAATTCCCAAGTTCCCATGCGGGCAATTTCTTGTGCATATTGCAATTGGTCGGCAAGTTCTTGTAGAGATGCGATTAACTGCGTTTTTTCGGCTTCGGCCCCAACGCGGGCGCTGATATCTTTGTGAGTACCCGTCATCCGCAATGGCGCACCCCATTCGTCGTACTCGACTACTTTGCCCATACCCAAAATCCACTGCCAATTTCCGGCTTTGTTGAGGATCCTAAATTCAAATTCATAGATCTCGATGCCACCTTCAAAATATAAATTTAAAGATTCTCTTGCTCTGATTCTGTCTTCGGGATGCAGCAAATTTTCCCAACCTTGGAAGTTGTTGTCAATTTCAGTGTCTGCGTAACCGAGCATTGATTTCCACTGCGAGTCGAAATAAGTTTCGCCAGTAGCTATATTCCAATCCCACAGCCCCAAAGAGCTGCCTGAAACCGCTAACTGCAATCGCTCTTGACTGAATTTTAATGCCGATTCGGCGCGTTTTAGGTCTGTAAGGTCAGCAATGATTGCCATCATTCCTATTGGTTTGCTGGCGCTATCTTTAATGCAGTCAGCTCGCAATTGAGTTTCGATAATTTCGCCGTTTTTAGCCCTGAGTGCAATTTCATTGCTCCATGACAAACCTTTCCGCAGGGCTTTAAATAATTTTCTTAACTCTTGAGATTTGGCGTACATTACTGCTGGGCCGCCGGCATTATTTAGTTCCTCAACTGTATAGCCGTAGCGTTGAATAAATGCTTGATTGTGATAAATTGAATAGCCGTCTAAATCTGCGATCGCGATTGCATCGCTAGCGCTGTCTACAGCTTGAGTTACCAAACACAGGGTATATTCGGCGTTTTTGCGATCGGTAATATCAAAAATCGCTCCGTCAAGCCACAAAACCAACCCTTCTGGATTGTAAGTCGCCCTACCCCTTTGGGACATCCAGCGCACCGACCTGTCAGCGCGCACAATCCGGTATTCTACATGATACGGCTGTTTCGAGTCTACCGCCGCTCTGATTTGTCGATCGAGCATTTCCCTGTCTGCCTTATGGATGATGCTAGCAAAACTCAAGCGGTTGTTGTGAATAAAATCCCCAGCAGCATAGCCGCTAATTGCCTCAAGTTCGTCACTCACAAACACCATCGTCCAATCAGCATCGTATAAGTTGCGGCAGATAGCGCCCGGAATATTCTCAATTAGCGATCGAAATCTGGCTTCACTCTCCCGCAAAGCCGCTTCCGTCTCTTTTAAATCAGTAATATCCAGTATCATCCCTTCCCAAACAATATCGCCTTCCGGCCCTATAAGCGTCGTAAAATTAACTCGTTCTGGTCTCGAAACACCTCGCATCCATTTAAGTTTTCCAGACCGCATAATCGCGCGCCATTCCTGCTGCCATGGCTGCATATTTACCGCCGAATAAACAATAGATTCTTGAATTTTTGGGAGGTCGTCTGGATGAATGCAACTGAACATAAGTTCGGAATTCTCCTGAATATCTTCAGGTTCCAATTCATATAAATCGCGGCTGCCAGAAGAAATGTAAGGAAAACATTGTCTGCCGTCACTTGAGAGGCGGAATTGATAAATTACTCCCGGCAAATTGGCAGCTATTTGCTGGAGTCTAGCTTGGGTTTCTTGCAGGGCTAATTGTTTCCGCTTATCCTCAGTGACCTCTCGAATTATTCCGACAAGTATTTTACTGCCGTCGGTATTTTCAAATACGGTTTTTTTTGTAGACAGAATGTGCTTAGCACCGCTGCCATCCGTAAATATTTCCTCGCTGTCGTTTTCTTCCCCGGTTCTAAACACTTCTTCGTCTTTCTCCCAAAAAAAATCAGCTTCTTCTTTGGGGAAAAAATCGTAATCCGATTTACCTAGCAGTTGCTCGCGCTGCTTGCCTATCAGCTTACAAAAAGCATCATTTAACAGTATCCAGCGGTGCTGTTCATCTTTGACAAAAATTGGATCGGCAACTGCATCGATCGTATAATTCAAAAATTTTTTATTAGCTTCCGCTTCCTCTCTGGCTAAAATTTTATCCGTAATATCGTTAATAGTTCCAGTAGTTCCCTGCGCCGCGCCGTTTTTGCCAAAAATCAAAAATTCCTGAATTTCTACCCAGCGAAATTCGCCATTTTTGGTAAGATATCGCATTTGATAGCAACAGGATATTTCTTGATTTTCAGTCGAATTTTTAGAGGAATTTAAATATTGGTGTTGGTCGTCAGCATGAATGTAACTCAAACAGGAATTTCCCAAACTTTCATCAACCGTAAATCCGGTTATTTTCGTCCAAGCAGGATTGAGAAAAGTCCAATTGCCCGCAATATTTGTTTCAAAAACTACTTCTTTGATATTGTCAACAACCTGGGGGTATTTTCCTTGACTTTTTTGCCATTCTGCTTGTCGCTTATGGCGGGCGATCGCGCACTCGATCGTCCGCACCAGCAGTCGGCTGTCTAATTCTTTTTTTATCAGATAATCTTGAGCGCCGGCGGCAATTAAATTGACAGCCAATTCTTCTTCATCCGCCCCTATCAAAATGACGATCGGAATATTGATTCCGCCATCTTGGAGGCGAAAAAAATTATTAAATTTCGGGCTATCAGGGAGGGTTAAATCTAATAAAATTACATCAAAAACATCGCTGCTTAAAATTTCTATCGCTTCCCCGATGCGAACTACATTGGTCGTCTCAATTGATGCTCTCAGTTCGCGATCGTCAGACAGCAGTTCTTGAATTAGTGCTGCATCTTGGGCACAGTCTTCTACTAAAAGAACTTTCAAGCAAGCAGGCGTTAAAGTTGATTCAAGAACAGAGGTCATACCATTTTAGATTTTAGATTTGGGATTTTAGATTTGGGAATTACTGATGAGTCTCGGGTTTCGCGCTTGTCTAAAGTTGCATTCTTTTTTTCGAGCGATATCAGTTTGCTACTTTTTATTTATCCAATAAAAACTGCTGCGGATGCAGCTACCTAGCTCCTATCATTTTATATTAAAAATTTAAAAAATTGAATAATTGGAAATGGTGGATGACTCTCATGGTTGGGAGTACGGCGAGTTGCATTCTTTTGAGGGAATGGCATCATTTTTGGGAAACTTGAACCGCAGGCTGTAGGGTGGCTGGGTACTTGCAGACGCCCGAGATTTATTGGTATGGCTTGACAGTTGACCGCTTGACAGTTGACATTTAAGTACGGGAATCAAAGCGTTGATTCATAAACAAGTCTAGGCTTTATTGATGAGGTTATTTACGTCCGCGCCCGATGTGGCGGTTACTATATAATTGAGCTATTTGCTGCAAGTTGTCCGCCTCACTCCAAACCTAGTGACCCAAATTTATCGTAGTTTTAGCGATCGTGCAAATCCACTCTATTTTAATTTACAACCTTTGGCAAGGAAATAGCAAGAGACCGGGCAAAAAATCGCGGATCGAGAAGGACTAAATTCCTGACTGCGAAGCTAGGTCAGTTACAGTGAATTTACGGAACATACTATCAAATGGTCTCGGTTGAATTACTGACAAGTAACGCCCGTTTGTAGTGAGGACTTTATGCCTATCTTTGGGATAAAGAAGGACTAAAGTCCTGACTACGAACCTGATAAAGAAGGACTAAAGTGCTCACTACGAACCTGATTCCGAACTTAATTCAGGTTTTGTTACCGGAGGCGATTTTACTGATTTGAGTCGATCAATTTTTCGGCTGTTTGGGCAGCACGACTGTAAACACGCTGCCTTGACCGAGATTGCTGCTAATAGCAATCTCGCCGTTAAAAGGTTTTAAAAGTTCTATACAAGTATAAAGTCCGAGACCAGTTCCTGTTGGTTCCCCTTCGATTTGTTCTTCGCCTTTAGGCGGCTTCGACGTATAAAAAGGGTCAAAAAGTTTTGACAAATCTTCAGGTGCTATGCCGCATCCCGTATCTGCAATATCCATGTATATGTTCGAGTTGTCTTGCCGAGTCACGATAGTTATTTCCCTGATTTTTCTTTCCCACATAGCATCCATTGCATTATTTATTAAGTTATAAAATACTTGAGAAATATAGGAATAAATTAAGGGAATATTGGTTATTGTTTCGTCATAAAAGTATTTTTTTCTAATCTTATTCTTGAAAAACATATTTCCTTCCAATAGTTGAATTTCTCGCTGTACTAAATCGTTGATATTTACAGGATGCAAATCTTGGTTTTGTTCTTTCCTGCTTTTCATCATCAGAGTATCCATAATCTGATTAATTTTTGAGACAGCTTGAAAGATGTATTTGGTATAATTGAAAAAAGAGTCTTCTTGGATTTTTGTGGCTTTTGTTTCAATCAAATCGACGCTAGTCTGGATCACTTGTAGCGGGCTTTTGAGGTTGTGCACCATTCCCTGGGTCAAACGTCCGATGATGGCTGTTTTTTCCTGGTCGATTAATTGCTTGGTTTTTTGTTCGACAAGTCTTTCCAGATTTTGGTTGAGCTGGGCTAGTTCTAGGTTTTTTTCTTCGAGTTTTTGTTGCAAGTTGCGGATTGTCAAGTGAGTTTCTATGCGGCTCAACACTTCTTCGTGCTGGAAAGGCTTAGTGATGTAGTCAACTGCTCCTGTCTGAAAGCCTTTTACTTTATCAAGGGTCTCGGAAAGGGCGCTCATGAAGATGATTGGAATGTCTCGGGTTGACGGGTCTGCTTTCAAACGCAGGCAAGTTTCAAAACCGTCAATTCCGGGCATCATGATATCCAAAAGAATCAAGTCGGGATGGATGTATTCAATTTGCTCGATCGCACTTTCGCCGTCTAGAGCCACTAATACTTTAAATCCGTAATTTCTTAACAACTCGAAAAGTACGTCAAGATTTGTTTGGTTGTCATCGACAATTAGTATGATGCTTCTTTCGGAATTCTTATCGTTCATATTTAAGGGAAAAATTAAAATGATTGAGTTGTGAGTTGTCGGTTGTAATTTTACATGAGATTCAAGGGATTTTCGGTGCCTCTAGAAACCCGGTTGCTCGGTAGGTGCCGACGTTTGCAATAGCCTCTTTATAGGGCAATACTGTTCAGTTAACAGTGTTTATTTTCCGGATATCCCCCTAAATCCCCCGGATAGTCGGGGGACTTTTAGAAGAATCCTGTCCCCCCCTTTGTAGGGGCGGTGCCCCCGTGCCTGCCCTCTTGGCTAAGGGGGGATCGGGTTTAATCCAAGCGTATTGCGTTATTGACAATCACGATCGGGGCGTGAGATTTAACTGATTTTAATTTATCGGTTGGCTACCCTCAATTTTAGGGCAAATGTTGCTTCAAAAAATCTCGAATTTGCCTGAGCTGAAATCCTTTAGCAAGTTGGCGAACGTGCTGAACAAAAGGGACTAATGTCGGGTCAGAATTTTCTAGTTTAGCAGTTTCCTCCAGGATAGCTTCAATATCGCCCATAGCAGCCAATCTTAACAAGACAAAGACTGACTCTGAACCAGGAGACACTATTGTTGAGTCAGCAATCGCAATCTCCGATAATGCTTTGGGAGTTTGAGCTTTGCGTTTTTTGGTTTCCGATCCCTCTTCGTAAATCCATTCTAGTCTCAAATGCAGGCGCAATAATTCTAAAAGGTCGTTAGTTTGAATCGGTTTGGTGACAAAATTATCGCAACCTGCAAGTATGCTTTTTTGCCTGGTAGTCTCGTAAACGCTAGCGGACAAAGCAAGGATAACCGCATCTTTTAATTCCGGCAACTGTCGCAGCCGCCTGGTGGCTTCCCAGCCGTCCATTACTGGCATCAGCAAGTCCATTAAAATTAGATCCGGTAGAAATTCCTGTGCTTTGTGCAAACAGTCTGCGCCGTCTATCGCTTCTGCAATTTCAAAGCCCAAACGAGAAAGCAGTCTGTGCAGCATGGCACGATTTACTTCGTGATCGTCTACGATCAGGACTTTCCGGTGGCTGCCTCTAAAACCGATAAGCCGGCGTTTTTCTTGGGTGGAGGGGGTTTCAGAATATTCGGCGACTGCGGGCAAGTCTATATCCAACCAAAATATGCTACCTTTGCCGGGGGTACTTTGGACGTGAATGTCGCTGCCCATTATTTTGACTAATTTTTGGCTGATGGAAAGTCCTAGTCCGGTACCTTCGACGAAATTGTTACGATCGCCTACTTGATGAAAAGGCAAAAATATTTCTTCTAGTTTATTCTGCCGGATGCCGATGCCGGTATCTTCGATTTGAAAGCGAATTTTAGCGGTTGGGGCCCGATCGCCAGTAGTTGTGGCGATCGCTTCGGGCGCTTCTGTGGTTTCCCGCAGGGCGATCGACTTTTTCGGATTGTCTAAATTCGCAGTCCAATTGATTGTTTGAGTAGAAACTTCGGCTGTCAAACTCGAATTTGTGCAGTGGGTTTGAGGATAATTTTCTGCGTAACCGACTTTGAATGTCACGCCACCGCTCACCGTAAACTTAACCGCATTGCTGAGCAAATTAATCAAAACTTGGCGCAATCTGATTTCATCAACAAAAACGTAGTCTGGCAGCGCCGACACCTGCTCGTAATTAAACGCAATTCCTTTTTGATGCGAGCGCATCTGGAACAGATCGACAATACTTTTAACAAAGCTGGGAAAATGCAGATTTGTCGGTGACAGTTCCATTTTACTAGCTTCGATTTTCGAGAGGTCTAAAACATCATTAATCAGGGTTAGCAGGTGGTTGCCACACTGGTGAACGTTGTTGAGACTTTCCTGTTGCTCCGCAGTTAAATTCTTATCCGGTTTGAGCAGTTGAATGTATCCTAAAATCCCGTTCAAAGGCGTCCGCAATTCGTGGCTCATGTTGGCGAGAAAGTCGCTTTTAGCGCGGTTGGCAGATTCGGCGGCTTCTTTGGCTAATTGCAGGGCGGCTTCTGCTTGTTTGCGATCGGCTATTTCGGTTTGTGCTTGTTCAAATAGGGTCGATTGCTGAATGGCGATCGCCAACTGCACGCCCAATTGTTTCAGGCACTCTGCCTCCAATTTTTGCCAGGAATGCGGGGCCGTGCAGTGGTGGGCTATCAACAGCCCCCACAAGTTTTCGCCTTGCAAAATCGGCACTACCAGACTCGCTCTCACCTGGAGGCGAGTCAACAAACTCAAGTAACAGTCGGCGATGCCGGCATTGTAAACATCTTCTGTGGCTCTAATTCGGCCATCTAGGTAAAGAGGAACGTAGGCTTCTCCAAAACAGGGATCGTAAATTTCCATTCCTATAATTGATCGGGTATTTTCGCCAACCGATTCGACTGCGACAAACCCGCTCCAATCAGGATTGAATTGGTAAATTACAGTTCTATCTACTTGCAAAAACTGGCGGACTTCTTCGACTGCTTTGGTGAGAATTTGTTCTAAATTAAGAGAAGAGCGAATGCGTTCCAGCATGGCTACTGCCAACTGTTCCCGCTTTAATTGCTGGCGCAAAAATGCTTCTGATTCTTTGCGTCTTGTGATATCTGTAATCACGGCAATTAACCCGACCGAATGGTCATTTATGTCTTTAATGCTATCGGCTCGCACCAGAGCGGTAACAGCTTCATCACTCTTGGTTCGCAGGGCAACTTCGCCGCACCAAGAGCGACCTTTGCGAATGTTTTTATAGATTTTTTTGTAACTTTTAGGCCGGATGTAAAGCGCGGCGCGATCGCCTAGCTCGTTGAGTTCTTCCACTGTGTAGCCGTAACGCTGAATGAAGGCTTGATTGTGGTAAATAGACCGCCCTTTCAAGTCAGCGATCGCGATCGCGTCGCTGGTACTTTCCACAGCTTGAGTGACCCGCAGCAAAGCTAATTCTGCTGCTTTGCGATCGCTGATATCGGTCATCGAACCCACCATCCGCAGGGGGTTTCCGGCTTCGTCCCAGACTGCTTGAGCGCGGGCGAGCACCCACTTGTAGCTGCCGTCTTTGCACTGCAAGCGGTATTCGGCGGCGTAATTGGGGGTTTGGCGATCGAGATAATCTTGGATTGTGGCTTGCACTCGATCGCGATCGTCTGGATGGATGCGATCGATCCATTCGCTGTTGCTGCTGTCGATTTCGCCGTCTGCGTAACCGATAATTTCTTGCCAGCGGGCAGATCGAAAAGCTTCATCTGTTTGAAGATTCAAGTCCCAAATTCCGTCTTGATTGCCTTTAAGAACTAACTGCCAGCGTTCTTCACTTTTACGCAATTCTTCTTCGGCTTGTTTGCGCTGAATGTGAGAACCCAACTGAGTCGCTACCGCATTGACCAATTCTACTATACGCGGTTCCATAATTGATGGATCGCGCTTGCAGAACAGTAAAATTGCCAGCACCTCTGAATTGGCGCGAATCGGCACTCCGAAACAAGCTTTCAATCCGGCTGCTGCCGCCATTTGCGATCGGGCAAAAAATGCATTATTGACTACAGAAACATCTTCAATCCATTCTACCTTTCTGGTTGACCAAATCCGTCCCGGCACTCCCAATCCCGGCGCGAACCTAATTTTCTTACTTTCCTGGCCAAACCTATCTAAATCGCGATCGCTAGCATACCAAGTTTCGCTGTGTTCCAAAACAGTACCATTAGCAACTGGTATCCAAGCTTCAGCAAAATTCCAGCCGATCGCAGTGCACAGCAACCGGAGGATATCAGGGAGAGCGCTGTGAAAATCTACCGACTTACTAATGGCTTGAGTTGCTGCCAGCAACAGCTTAATTTCATCTTCTGCTTGCTTGCTTTCTGTAATATCAGTTCCCGTGCCGAGAATTTGTTTTAACTGGCCCTCTGCTGTTTTTGCAAATACAGTATCTCGGCTGACAATCCAGCGCCAAGAACCATCCTTGTGCCGGATGCGGTATTCAATTTCAAAGATCTCTCCTTCTGTACCCGTTGCGACTTGCTGTAAATAATCAGGCATTTTGATGGCATCTTCCGGGTGCATTAAAGTTAACATCAACGGCCCCATTGCCTGAATCTCATCTACTGTATAGCCAATAATCTGAGAGATAGAAGCATTCGCATAAATATTTTTTTGTTCTATCAAGTCGTAAACATACAAAATATTAGGACTTGCCTCAGCAATGCGATCGCCGAACCGCTTGCTATCTTGCAAATCTGCTTCTGCTTTCTTTCTCGCAGTAATATCGCGAACAATGCAAATTATTTCGCCCTCCGGCAAAATTGTCAGCGAGACTTCTTGAGGGAATTGAGAGCCATCGCGGCGGCAGCCTACTGCTTCTGTGCTGCAATAACCTTGGTGCGCTAAAGTCGGCATAATTTCCCGCTCAAACCTTGCGAGTTCTGCACCTTCATAAAATATTTTCCAACTTTTGCCCAATATTTCTTCGAGGGCATTGTAACCGTAGATTTTGAGTTTAGCTGCGTTGGCATAAATCACATCTCCGCTGGCATTGACAATACCTATGCCTTCGGAAGCGGCTGCCATTGCTGCTGCTTGTCGCTGGAGTTTTGACTCAAAACGTTTGCGGCTGGTGATATCCCGGACGATCGCAATAATTTCGTCATCGGTGCAGAAGACAATTCTCGCTTCAAAATCGCACAGTACATCCTGAATTGGCAGTTGATATTCTACAACTTGAATCTCGCCGGTCTCGATCGCTTGTTGATTGCCGGACAATATTTTTTCAGCAAAAGCAGCAGGCAAGATGTCTTGTGCTTTTTGACCAATAAATATGTTTTCCGGTACCAGGGTTTGGATATCTTTTGCGGGTTTGAAGTCTACAAAAGTGCCGTCGGCGCGACAGCGAAATATCATGTCGGGTATCGCGTTTAAAAGAGCGCGATTAGTGGCTTCACTTTTACGCAATTCAGCTTCAGCTTGCTTGCTCAATGTAATATCTCTGGCAACTGCATAAATTAAACTTTCTTCAGCAAAAGGTGATGCCGTCCACGACAGCCATTTATAAGTACCATCTGGGCAAATACAGCGGTTTTCTAAGTTAATAACGGGGTGAGAATTTTGAAGTTTTTCTAATTCAGCTATAGTTATTTCTCTGTCTTCTGGATGCACGAATTCTATAAAAGGTTTGGCTAGAAGTTCGTCTCGGCTGTAACCTAATACATTTGACCAAGCAGGGTTTAAGCGTTTGAAATAGCCGTCAAAACCTGCAATGCAAAGTAAATCTAGCGAAATGCTAAAGAAGCGATCGCGCTCTTGTTGTGTTTGTTTTAATTCGGTGACATCGATCACCAAACCATCCCAAACTATATCGCCGTTGGCCTGCTTGGAGGGCTTAGCCGCGCCTTGCAGCCATTTCACTCGTTCTCCCGTAACTTGCCGCCACTGGTGGTGCCAAGATTCCTGAGTCACTGCTGAAGTTGCGATCGATCGATGCAAGTCTGAGATGTCATCGGTGTGAACTGTAGCAAAAGCCAAGCTGGCATTTTCTTCTATTTCTTCAGGTCTTAAATTGTAGAGCTGCCAACTCCCAGAAGAAACATAAGTAAAAGATGTTTTGCCATCCACATAAAGCCTGTATTGATAAATCATTCCCGGCACGTTAGCGCTGATTATTTGAAATCGATCTTCGCTTTCCTGCAATGCTATTTGCTGGCGCTTGTATTCGGTCACATCTCGCATGATTCCGACCAACATTTTAGTGCCGTTAGCTTTATTAAAAACTGTTTTCTTGGTAGATATAATGCGTTCTTGACCTGCGCTATCTGTAAAAGTCTCTTCCGTTTGTTTGGGAATACTTCTTTGCAATACTTGCTCGTCTTGTTGCTCAAAAACTTTGGCTTGTGCTGCGCCCAAAAACTCGTATCCCGACGTACCTATAAGTTCCGATCGCCCTTTTCCCATCAATTCGCAAAAAGCATCGTTTAGTACAACCCACCTATGTTGCTCGTCTTTGACAAAAATTGGGTCAGGAGTAGCATTAATCGTGTGATTTAAAAACTCTTCTGATGCTTTTACTTCGGCTTCGTAGCGATAGCGGTCGCTCACGTCCAAAATTACTTTAATCATCCGGTCGATCGAGCCGTCGCGGCCCCGGATGCAGCGCAGGGAAACCCGAGTATAAACTATTTTTCCATCTTTTTTGCGCCATCTTTTGTCTAAAATATAGCCTTCGCTCTCCCCGGCAAAAATTTTATTTAACTGCTCTAAACTAGCCTGCCAGTCTTCAGGATAGCCCCACTGTTCCCAATTTCCGTGCAAAAGTTCTTGGCGCTCGTATCCCAGCAAATTGCACAAAGCATCGTTAACTTCCAACCACTGGCATTGTGTGGGTTCTGAGAGGGAAACTGGAGGAGCAATAATCGCAATTCCGACGAGGGAATTTTCGACTACGGAGCGATATTTTGCTTCACTTTTTTGCAAAGCTTCTTGGTTGTGCTGCCGCTCAACTGCGTAGCGGAGCGATCGCATTAACACTTCGCTGTCGATTTTTCGCTTGACTAGATAATCCTGAGCTCCTGCTTGGATTGACTGCACGGCGAGTTCTTCATCGTTGTGCGCCGTCAGTACGACGATCGGAGTATTGAGGCTGTATTCTTGTATGTTAACAATTGTACTTATGTCTTGGCTGTCGGGCAGCGAAAGGTCAAGTAAAATCACATCAAAATGTTCGCCGAGCAAAATTTGCTGCGCTTTGCTGAGACGGTCTGTACAGCTTACTGACAGCCTTTGGGGTTCGGCTCGGCTGACATTTGTTTCTAATAACAATTCTTCGATTAGATCGGCTTCGGCTTGATTGTCTTCGACCAGGAGAACTTTAAAGCCGTTTCGCTTGGCGGTTGGGCTCAAAACTGATATCATATACCTTGTTAATTATCGTAAGGCAGTCGAGCTAATTATTATAGCATATAAATAATTGAATGCCAAAATAACGCTGGTAAAAAATAAAATTGCTTGCGTCCAAAAACTACAATGTTCTACATCGACTGTGTTTTTGCTCTAAGTAGGTCAACCCAATCAGAGGTAAAATTTTTACGGTTTTGAGAATCTGGGTTGCTGGAGGAAACAAAACTGCTCGGTGTTGTGTTTTGTGGGCGATCGCCGCGATCGAATCGCTTCACCGTCAACAGTCAACACAATTTGAGCGGTATCCCCGCACCGCTGCGCGATCGGCGCCAATAAATCCGTGGAAATTATGTCTGACATTGACATTTTTACAATTTTTTTTATGATAGCTTACCTAAACTCCCCGCTGCCATTTCTTTACTTTTTGCAATTAAATAAATCTTCCCCAGGGGTCTTGCCATTTAGCAAAAAAGTTATAAGATAGAAATAGAGGCAATTAAAAACTAGGCCGGATACAGACGCGAAAAAAATCTGAGCTTTTGGGCAACAAAACTACATTTAAAAATTGACACTCCTTTGTTTACTGTCCTTTAACCGAACTGGTCTGAATGTGAGAGGAAAAAAGCAATGCTAGACAAATTAGCAATTCAAGAAAAACAAGTTTTAATTCCCAAAGAAAAAGCCTTAATATTGTGGTTTGATGAAGTCGGGATAGCCGACATCCCATTAGTAGGGGGTAAAAATGCTTCATTGGGGGAAATGATTCAACAGTTAACCCCCAAAGGAGTCAGCGTCCCCAATGGATTTGCAACTACAGCATACGCTTATCGGTACTTCATCGAGTCGGCGGGTTTAGAAGCAAAATTGCGCGAAATTTTTGCCGATTTAGACGTAGAAAATCTCCAGAACCTCCGCATCAAAGGGAAGCAAGCGCGGGCGTTAATTCTCGATACACCGTTTCCGCGAGACTTGCAAGTGGCGATCGCAGATGCTTACGATCGACTGTGCGATCGCTACGGCGACAGTACAGACGTAGCAGTCCGTTCGTCCGCCACCGCCGAAGACTTACCAGACGCCAGTTTCGCCGGACAGCAAGAAACCTACCTCAACGTCCACGGTTGCACCAGCGTCCTCCAATGCTGCCACAAATGCTTCGCCTCCACCTTCACCGACAGAGCGATTTCTTACCGCCAACAACGAGGTTTCGACCACTTTGAAGTCGCCTTATCCGTCGGCGTGCAGAAAATGGTGCGATCGGACTTAGCATCCTCCGGCGTCATGTTCAGCATCGACACCGAAACCGGTTTCAAAAATGCCGCCCTAATCACCGCCGCCTACGGATTAGGAGAAAACATCGTTCAAGGAGCAGTAAATCCCGACGAATACCTAGTTTTTAAACCCACATTAAAACAAGATTTCCGCCCAATTCTCGACAAACGCCTCGGCACCAAAGACATCAAAATGGTGTACGATCTCGGCGGTTCCAAATACACCAAAAACCTCTCGGTAGCCCCAGCAGAACGCGGCAAATACGCCCTTAACGATGAAGAAATTCTGCAACTAGCACGTTGGGCCGTACAGATAGAAGAACACTACTCTCAAGTCCGCGGCACCTACACGCCGATGGACATCGAGTGGGCAAAAGACGGCAATACAGGCGAACTATTCATCGTCCAAGCGCGGCCGGAAACAGTACAATCACAAAAATCTGCTACAGTTTTACGCAACTACAAATTGCAAGGTTCCAGCGCAGTTTTGGCAACAGGGCGTGCCGTTGGTGAAGCTATCGGACAAGGTAAAGCCCGCGTAATTTTAGACGTTCACCAAATCGCTGACTTTGAAGCAGGGGAAGTTCTTGTTACCAACAAAACTGACCCGGATTGGGAACCGATCATGAAAAAAGCCAGCGCGATTGTCACCAATTCCGGCGGCCGTACTTGCCATGCTGCGATCATTGCCCGGGAAATGGGAATCCCCGCCATTGTCGGCACCGGCGACGGTACTAAAGTCTTGCAAAACAATCAAGAAATTACTGTTTCTTGTGCTGAAGGAGAGGAAGGCAAAGTTTATTCCGGTTTAGTTCCTTTTGAAATTCAAGAAATTGCGATCGACAATTTGCCCCGCACCCGCACTCAAATTTTAATGAATGTCGGAAACCCAGAAGAAGCTTTTGGTTTGTCAGCAATTCCTTGCGATGGCGTAGGGTTAGCGCGGCTAGAATTCATCATCGCCAACCACATCAAAGCGCATCCCTTGGCACTGATTCACTTTGACGAATTGACCGACACATCAGTCAAGCGCCAAATTGCCAAACTCACAGCACTTTACAAACACAAACCCGATTTCTTTACCGACAAATTAGCCTGCGGAATTGCCACCATCGCCGCCGCATTTTATCCCAATCCAGTCATCGTGCGGATGAGCGATTTCAAGAGCAACGAATATGCTAATCTGCTGGGAGGGCGGCAGTTTGAACCGAAGGAAGAAAACCCGATGATCGGGTGGCGCGGCGCTTCTCGTTATTATGACCCGAATTACCGCGAAGCTTATGCTTTGGAATGCAAGGCATTAAAGCGAGTGCGCGACGAAATGGGCTTGACAAATGTGATTCCGATGATTCCGTTTTGTCGCACGCCGGAGGAAGGGCGCAAAGTGTTGGCCGAGATGGCGAAACACGGTTTAGTCAAGGGTGCAAATGGCTTGCAGGTGTACGTGATGTGCGAATTGCCCAGCAATGTCATATTTGCTGACGAATTTGCCCAGGTTTTTGACGGATTCTCGATCGGCTCTAACGACTTAACTCAGCTAACATTAGGATTAGACCGGGATTCTGCCTTAGTCGCCCACATCTTTGACGAACGCAATGAAGCTGTGAAGCGGATGGTGGAAATTGCCATTAAAGCCGCTAAGAAGTACGATCGCAAGATAGGTATTTGCGGCCAAGCGCCCAGCGATTATCCTGAGTTTGCTCGCTTCTTGGTTGAGTTGGGAATTGATTCGATTAGTTTGAATCCCGATTCGGTTTTGAAGACTTTGTTGGATGTTGCTAAGGTGGAGGCTTCGAGTGCGGTGATGGATTTAGCGGCGCAGGTTGCTAAAGTTTAAGGGAGTATCTCAGTTTTGCATTTTTTCATTTATAGTGCTGTCCCCGCTCGCGTATTATACAATACGCGAGCGGGGACAGCACTCAAATAAAAAAATTCTTTTTACAAACATGAGATGCTCCCAAGTGTAACCCCTCTCCCGTTCGTAGCGAGGAATGCAAGTCCTCTGATTTAGAAAGGACTTGCATTCCTCACTACGAACCTATCCACAACAACCCTTACCAGCAAACGGTTAACGCACGGGCGGCATAGTTTGAGATTTCACTGGGAACTTTCCTGATTGAAAACCGTCTGTTACCCGATGATTTTAGCTTCGGGATTATGTAAATAAAAAACAAGATTATTCACAAAAGCTCTGAAAATGTGTTTACAGTTCTCCTGATTATTGTCATAGGTTTGGCTCCGTCGCTGGTGTCTTTGTGGGTGATGCGCTCTGCCGAGAGGCAAGTCAGCGAGAGAATTGCAGCGGCCAGGCGGGCGGTAGCAAATAGACCCCTGCCTGCTCAACTAGCAATGGGCGATCGCACTTACGTACAAGGCCTCGGCTATCCGATCGGCGATATCACTTGCGAGTATAACGCTCGCTCTAATTACATTCGCTGTGCTGTGAATCCTTCTGGGCCCTGTCAAGATTGTCGGTACTATCAAGCCAGAACTCTTGACGTTCGCGCCCAAAAGATATAGGTTGTATTGGGGTTGTTGTATGCGAATATTTGCTGAGGTAGTAATCCATCAGTTAATATGTACTTACGTGGAAGGGTTGTTGTTGAAGCTTTTTGGGGACTAGCCGCGCCCAAACTAAGTAATTAAAATCTAATCGAGCAGTATTGCTGGGTTAAATTGGCCCTAACTAGCGGATGACGATCGGTGTTTTTCTAGTTGATGACTTGCGCTCAGAAACCAGATTTAGATTGTAAATCTTGGTTGGGCTGCAAAAAATCTAGGAATAAATCGGGTTTCTACTCTCTTGGGCGTAACTGGGGGAGACCCAGGAAAATCGCAAGTAGCTTACCAGCAAATCTGTAAATCGATTTCTCCAAAACATCATGAAAAATTCAGCACTAACAATTGTCTCCAGCATTTACCTTAAACAGAAATCCGCTCGAAGACTCTAAGTTGAAATTTTGAGAAGTTGCTTGTGGGTAACAATATTCTATTTTTGGCGATCGCAGATGAACGCAGTCTCAAACCTGGATTGTTGTCACTAACTAGACTGCAAGTCATAAATTTTTAATCCGCCTCGTCGATACAGGGTATGCCGATTTCAATTAAATTACACCGCCCAAAAACAATGCAGACAAGCCCCCGACTCAAGTCGCGAGCAGCCCAAAATTTTAGACTTTAGACTAAAGTTCAAGCTCCCAGATTCATCTGGCCAGGAAATCTAAAATCTAAAATCTAAAATTGACTGACATAGATGGGAAACTGCCACCCTAATTTCGTTCATCCAACCAAGTGTTAGCTTTCAGAAATGGTAAATTTTTTCTGCCCATAAAGTGTATTAGACGATCGACAGAAAACCTCATCAAGTAATTTTTTGAGGCTCGCTGTTATTGTCTGCTGCGGGAGGTAAGATATCTCCTTGTTAAAGATACACCCGCTCACAGAAAGCCGAAGGCAAAATATCACCCGATAGATAGATTATTACCATTAAAACTGTCCTGTCTCAGCCCTCGCGCAGGCGATACAGCACTTTTGCTGGTTAATGAAGTAAAAAAAGTGATTTCGCTCCGAAACCGTCTGTTTGTCAGGGTTATGACGTGTTTCAGAAGTCTAATCGGCCGACATCAAATCGGCTGTATTTCCAATGCTATCCAATAGCAAGATAGCAGAAATTTATGCTGATGAAAATCGGCATATTACTCTTTTTAACAGAATACGGTTGAGTTAAGATCGATCGCCCTAACCTCCATTTAAAAAAAAGGGGGATACAAGAAATTCTCTTTCGTCCCCGCAACGATTCGGGGGATGGGAGGAATCTCCGGGGAAGAAACAGCACTAACTGAACCTTATTGCTTTCTAAAAGTCAAACAACAGAGCAACTCAGTCTCAATTAAGCCTTGTTAAGAGGTGATAATTATTACCTCTTAATGGGTATATTGTATACAATCAGCAAGGTATCAGACAATGAAAAGCATTGGCAACAAACCAATTTTCCTGACTCAACAAAAAGCAGTTGACACCACAAGCATTGGCAGGAAAAACTCCCGAACTACCGCAACTTATCCTCAGGAAAGACAAATAAAACAAGTAAAATCAGACTGGTCTTTCCTGTCTCCAAAAATTGGTGGTGGCGCGGAAATTGAACACCTAGAGAGAGAATTTTTGCGATCGACCGAGTCGGTAGGCCCCCGGAATGTAAAAAATATACTGTTCATCGATGCCAGAGTAGAGAATAGTGACAGCTTGGCAAGAGGAGCAACAGCGGATACAGAGGTATTTTTACTGGACTCGATGCGGGATGGAGTCGATCGAATTACTAGAATTCTTGCTAATTACAGCGATTTAGACAGCCTTCAAATAGTTGCTCACGGCCAAGAAGCCAGAGTACAACTGGGGTCAGTAGAACTGTGCAGCGACAACTTAGAAACCTACAGCCATTTGTTGCAGCAGTGGGGAAACTCCCTCAGCGAGAGAGGAAATATCTTATTATTGGCTTGCCGGGGAGCAGCCGGGGAAAGCGGCCGGGCCTTCGTGCGGCGACTCAGTGAAATTACGGGTAGAGAGATTGCAGCTTCCACAGGCTTGGTAGGGAGTGCGGCGCTCGGTGGCGATTGGGAATTAGAATTTGCGACAGGAGAAATAAGGGCCAGGATTGCCCTTGAGCAAAAGGTGCTGGAGGCATACAGCGGAGTCCTCGGTACCTTAGTCAACGAAACATTTAGGAACGCCACAGTCAGGGGGCCTTGGCTCTACCGAGGACAAGACGGCAGGGTATTCGACCCCAGCTCAGTCTTTGAAGCCAACAGGCAAAGGATTCCCGGTATCACCGGAGGAAGTTCATCTGGGATACTTCCCGGTTTGGGTGGCGATGTACCACCCTCTGGGGCTTTGCAATTGACGACCAACGGTGTGGGACTGCCAGCCTTTGTTCTCTACGACAACCCCATACCCTCCACAGAGGGTCTGAAAATTACCTTCGATTTCTTTGCTTACAACGGCACTACTCTCCAAGGCCCAAACGGTTTTATCAGCCCGCAGCCAGGGGACGGCATTAGCTTCTTCCTGATTGACGGGTCAGCTAGCCCTACAGCAGCAGGAGGCTTTGGTGGTTCTCTGGGGTATGCCAACAACACCAATGGCAGCCAACCCGGATTGGTGGGAGGTTATTTGGGCATTGGACTCGATGAGTTTGGGAATTTTTCTAATGATACGGAAGGACGTGTTGGTGGAGCAGTAAATGGTACCATTCCTGGTTCAACTCTCGAAGGCTACAGACCTGATTCCATCACTCTCAGGGGTCGTCAAGCAGATAGTTATCGATTTTTAACAAACGCGATCGCCCCTTTAGGTATCGACAATATCCCCAAAAGTATTGACTTTTTAGATGCTGGGGGTACTTATGACTTCGACAATACTGTCACTACCAGTCGAGATGCAGCGAAAAGAAGCATTCAAATTACCCTAGCCCCCTCAAATTCAGCAACGCCCAACAGGCTCACCATTGCCCTAGACCTGAATAACGACGGCTTGTTCACCGGCGCGGGTGAAACTCTGATCGATATCCCCAATCTAGCAACTGCAAACGGAGCGATACCGCCTAATTTCAAATTTGGTTTTGCCAGTTCGACGGGAGTTGCAAGCAACTTCCACGAAATTCGCAACCTCGCAATCGAGACTGTCAATCCTACTCCCACCATCTCTGCTGATGTGGCCACCATCAAAAGTGGCCCGCAGTTCATCAAAACAGGTGCTGGCAGTATTACCTACACCATCACTACTACTAACAAGGGGACATCGCCGGCTGAACAAGTTTTGGTTCAAGACGAATTGCCTCCGGAACTCGTTCCTGTCGGCGGAGCCAATCCCATTCGCCAGATCAGTGGGGGTGGCCTTTACTCAAGCACGACGCGGAACGTCACCTGGCCGAAAATTCCCGTTCTCGGTGTCAATCAAAGCGTCACCTACACCTTGTCAGTTGCTTTACCCCCAAGTCTAAATCCTGGCAGCAGCTTAACCAACACCGCATTCAGCAGTGCCAGCACTTTCGACCCCGATCTCAGCAACAACGACGGTTCAACGTTCATAGGCCAACAACAGACTACTATTTCCCCTACTGTTGCCGATCTCGTTACTACCAAAAGCGGCCCCGTCACTTCTGTGGCCGGGTCAACGATTACCTATACCCTGACCACAGCCAACCTGGGGCCAGACCCGGCTCTCAACGCGACTATCACTGACAGCATTGTTCCCGGTTTGACTGGAGTCAGCGCATCGGACAATGGCACTTACAATCCGGCTACAGGGATTGTCACCTTCCCGGTGCTGACATCCCTAGCCATCAGTACAACAGTTAACCGCACCGTCAGTTTCGTTGCTCCACCGACCCTTACTTCAATCAGCAACACGGCTCGCAGCAGCTCGGAGACACCCGACCCCTTTCCCCGCACCAACGACGGCAGTACCACCAATAAAGACGGCACTCCCACGAATTCCACTGTTGTCACGACTATTACGCCCAGCGCTGATGTGGTAACAATTAAGAGCGGGCCGACGGGTGCGCTGCCTGGAACCCCTGTCAGCTACAGAATTACGACAGTCAATAACGGGCCGAGCCAAGCAGAAGCCGTCACGATCGCTGACAGCATCATTCCCGGCTTGACGGGAGTCACGGCATCCGACGGCGGCACCTATAACGCAGTTACGGGGATTGTCAGCTTCCCTGCTGTTGCGATCGCCAGTGGCATTACAGTCAATCGGACGATCGGCTTTGTGCCCCCAGTCGCCCTCCCCTCAATCAAAAACACGGCAACAAGCTCCTCGGCGACTCCCGACCCCACCCCAGGAAACAACAACGGCACAAACCCTGAGTCCAGTGTCAGCACTACGCTCGGAGCTATTGCCGATGTTGTTACCACCAAAAGTGGGCCCACAGCTACTACGGCCGGTCGCACAATCAGCTACACGATCGCCACAGCCAACATCGGCCCGAGTCAGGCAGATGGCGTCACGATTACTGACAGCATCGTTCCCGGCTTGACGGGAGTCACGGCATCCGACGGCGGTACGTACAACCCAGTTACCGGGATTGTTACATTCCCTGGGATTGCACTCGCCAGTGGCGCATCAGTCAATCGGACGATCGGCTTTGTCGCCCCAGGTACCCTGACCTCAATCAGAAATACGGCTCGGAGCTCCTCGACGACTCCCGACCCGATCGGCACCAACAACGACGGCAGCACCACCAATCAAGACGGCACTCCCACCAACTCATCTGTTGCCACCAGCATCACGCCCAGCGCTGATGTGGTAACAACCAAAAGCGGCTCGACGCTCGCCATTCCCGGTGCCACAGTCAGCTACACGATCGCCACAGCCAACAACGGCCCGAGTCCGGCAGAAGGCGTCACGATTACTGACAGCATCATTCCCGGCTTGACGGGAATCACGGTATCCGACGGCGGCACCTACAACGCGGCTACAGGGATTGTCACTTTCCCGGGTATTTCGATCGCCAGTGGCGTATCAGTCACTCGGACGATCGGCTTTATCGCCCCAACTACCCTGACTAGCGTCAGAAACACGGCAAAAAGCACCTCGACGACTCCAGACCCAGCCCCTGGTAACAACGACGGCACAAGTCCGAATGCCACTGTCAGCACTTCGATCGGTGCTGTGGCCGATGTGGTAACTAGGAAAAGTGGGCCCGCGAGCGCCAATCCTGGAACCACAGTCAGCTACACAATTAGCACGGCCAACAACGGCCCGAGTCAGGCAGAAGGCGTCACGATTACTGACAGCATCATTCCCGGCTTGACGGGAGTCACGGCATCGGACGGCGGCACCTACAACGCAGCTACGGGGGTTGTCAGCTTTCCTGCTATTGCGATCGCCAATGGCATTACAGTCAATCGGACGATCGGCTTTGTCGCCCCAACAACCCTGACTAGCGTCAAAAACACCGCAAAAAGCACCTCGACGACTCTTGACCCCACCCCGGGAAACAACGACGGTTCCGATCCTACTGCCACTGTCAGCACTACCCTCGGTGCTGTTGCCGATGTCGCAACAACCAAAAGCGGGCAGACGATCGCCACTGCTGGAACCACAGTCACCTACACAATTAGCACGGCCAACAAGGGCCCGAGTCCCGCAGAAGGCGTCACAATTACTGACAGCATCATTCCCGGCTTGACAGGAGTCACGGCATCCGACGGCGGGGTTTACAACCCAACCACAGGGATTGTCACCTTTCCTGCGATTGCGATCGCCAATAACCTTACAGTCACTCGGACGATCGGCTTTGTCGCCCCAGCTACCCTGACTAGCGTCAAAAACACGGCTCGGAGCAGCTCAGTCACTTCTGACCCCACCCCGGGAAACAACGACGGTTCCGATCCTAATGCCACGGTGACCACCACTGTCAGCACGACACCGCGCCGCAACATCCCCCCTACAGCAGAAAACGATAACGTCACTCTGGGGCGTAACAGCGCTGCCAGGCTCGCGAACTTGGGAGGAACAGACACAGACGGCACTGTGGTTTCCTTCACGATCGACACTTTGCCTCCAACAAATGAAGGCGTCCTATTTTTGGGCGACCCAGCTAACGGTGGAGTAGCGGTTACAGCCGGTCAAGTCCTGACGCCGGCTCAAATCAAGCAGTTGTTCTTCCGATCCACAGGCACTTTTACAGGGGCAAACTTTACCTACAGCAGCACGGACGATCGAGGAGATCGGAGTCTCGCAGCTACCGTTGCCCTAATTCCGCCGCAGTTCAAGGAACCGCCGGTACCAGTCAATACCAACTCTCCTGTGGCGCCGAACGCCACCATCAACCTCACGGGGCTGATAGCAAACGACCCGGATAGCCCGATCGCTTCTTACAAGATCGACACTCTGCCCCCGGCAGACCAAGGCGTCCTATTTTTGGGCGATCCGGCTAACGGCGGAGTGGCAATTACACCAGGTCAAGTCCTCACCCCAACGCAAATCAACCAACTATTCTTCCGGGCCACAGGCGCGTTCAGAGGGGCCAGCTTTACCTACAGCGCGACAGACACCACCGGGTTGCCCAGTCCGGCCCCCGCTACTGCCTCCCTGTTCCCGCCTCCGGTTAACCTACCCCCGGTTGCTAACAACGCCAGCGTCAGCTTGCTGCCCGGTAGCGCTATCAATATCCCCGGACTCGGAGGATCAGACGACGGCACTGTGGTTTCCTTCAAAATTGAGACTCTGCCGCCAACTAATGAAGGTGTGCTGTTCTTGGGCGATCCGGCCAACGGGGGAGTACGAGTTACAGCCGGTCAAGTCCTGACACCAGCTCAAATTACTCAGTTGTTCTTCCAGGCGGGCACCGATTTTAAAGGGGCAAACTTCACCTACAGTGCCACCGACAACCTCGGCGCTACCAGCCCGGCCGTTGCTACTGTCTCCGCACTGCCGATCGCACTTAACCAACCGCCGGTACCATTGAATGCCAATACCTCGGCGGCCCCCAGCAGCACGATTACCGTGCCCGGACTAGCAGGCCGAGACCCCGATCCGGGCGATACGATCGCCTCCTTCGACATCAAAACCCTGCCACCAATAGCTCAAGGTCGTCTGTTCTTAGGCGATCCAGCCAGCGGCGGAGTTCCAATTACGATCGGTCAGATCCTGACGCCTGCTTCGATTAACCAATTGTTCTTCCAGGCATCGGGCAACTTCACCGGTACTACCTTTACCTACGGCGTCACAGACAGCCGCAGCCTAGGCAGTCCCACTGCGGCAACTATCTCAATTTTGGCCGCACCCGTCCCGCCCACACCCACACCGCCCACACCCACACCGCCCACACCCACGCCAATTCGGCAACCGACGCCCACACCCACGCCGATACAGGCACCCACGCCCACACCGGTACCCACGCCCACACCAGACATCCCGCAGCCACCGACACCGACACCCACACCAACACCCCCGCCTATTTTCGGGCCAGTACCCGAACCTGATACGGGCTGCGATTGCACGCCCTTACCCCTGCTGCCTCCGATTACATTTATCCAACCGCAGGCAGGGCAAATACTCAACTTCGACTCTAACGCCGTAGAACTCACCGACATCCAAAACACGATCCTCGGCACTCCCGGAGACGACTATTTAGGCGGGAACGACACTAACGAACTGTTTCTTGCCGAAGCTGGGAACGACATAGTTTTAGGTGAAGACGGCGCTGATATTGTGTTTGGAGACCAAGGGGCAGACTTCATCGCTGCCGATAAGGGCAACGACATCGTTTACGCGGGCAAAGAAAATGATGTGGTGTTTGGAGGTAAGCAAAACGATCGCATTTTTGGCGATCGCGGTGCGGACTTATTGTCGGGCGATCGCGGTGATGATACGATCGTCGGCGACAACGGCAACAACATCGACTTGACTGGTAACGAAGCCGATCTGATTTTCGGTGGCGAAGGAAGGGACGCAATTGCTGGCAATCAAGGCAACGACATCATTTTCGCCGGCAAAAGCCCAGACATCGCCTACGGGGGCAAAGAGGACGACGCGATCTTCGGCGATAAGGGCCCTGATACCCTCTACGGCGATAGCGGGAACGATTCCCTGTTTGGTGGTGTCCTCAACTCCCTAGATAGCGACCCAGACGGGCAAGATTTGCTGTTTGGAGGCAATGGCAATGACATACTATTCGGCCAAGAAGGCGACGATACTTTGCTCGGTGGCAACGGCCGGGATTTGGCCTATGGAGGCAAAGGGGGCGATCGCATTTTTGGCGAAATTGCTTCCGACACACTCTACGGCAATCAAGGTTCTGATACCCTCGTCGGCGACTACGGTACTGCTGTTGGCACCACAATTGCTACTGATGAAGGCGACTTAATTTTCGGCAACGATAGCGGCGACATCATCGGCGGCGGCAGCGGTAACGACAGCATTTTTGCCGGCAAAGGCAATGACTTAGTTTACGGCGGCAAAGACAATGACCTGATTTGGGGCGAACTCGGTTCCGACACCCTTGTCGGCGACGAGGGAGAGGATTCGCTTTACGGCGGCTTGCAAAACGAATTCGTCAGCGACGCCAACGGCCGCGATTTGCTGTTTGGGGGCAACGGTAACGACTATCTCAACGGCGGTGAGAGTTCCGACTCTCTCGGCGGCGGAGAAGGCAACGATACTGTTCGCGGCGGCAAGGATGACGATTTGATGCACGGAGATGCCGGCGATGACTTGATGTACGGCGATGGCGGCAGCGATATTATGTGTGGCGATGATGGCAACGATACCATGTATGGCGATCGCGACGATAACCAGGATGTCTCGGTGGGTGCTAATGGCCAGCAAGAGTGCATGAGTGGCGGCAACGGCGAGGACTTGTTATATGGCAATGAAGGCCAAGATACTCTCAACGGCGATGACGGTAACGACACTCTCTACGGAGGGACAGATAACGACATTCTCAACGGCGGTTCTGGCGATGACTGGCTGTTTGGCGGTGCGGGCGAGGATACTTTAATTGGAGGTACTGGGAGCGATCGTTTTGTGTTAGATAGCAACAGCGGTATCGATACTGTCCTTAATTTTGAAGTAGGAATCGACAAGTTTTCTTTAGCTGGTGGCTTGAGTTTTGCTCAGTTGCAAATTAACTCGACGGCGAACGGAAGTGTCCTGCAAATAGCCTCTACTGGGCAGGTTGTAGCTAATATTTTCGGAGCCAGTAATGCTATTACTGCTCTGGATTTTGTGACTTTTTCCCAGTAAACAGCAGCGCGCATTTAATGCGCCCAATTTGACCTAATATTGAGAAACCCGGTTTGCGAACAAACCGGGTTTCTCAATATTTAATTCGAGATTTGAGATTGGATATCAAATCCGGTAGCATCGGAATTATTACCCAAAGCCAGGACACGGCACTGCCGTGTCCCTACAATTAATCACGGTAGGGACACGGCACTGCCGTGTCCTCTATATGATTCCGGTGCAACCGGAATTGATATCATATCAATTCCGGTTGTATCGGAATAATTTAACCGCAGAGAACGCAGAGGGCGCGGAGGCAGAGAATAGAGAGATGAATGATTCCGATGCTGACGGAATTGATATGAGATTTAAGATTTCACAATCCTCCATCTAATTTAATTTCACATCGATTACCAAGGACTACCAATCATTGTAAAAGCAGACCAAAAATAGGGATGAGTGAGATTTTGTGCAGCGAAGCTATCTTCCCCTAATGAGTTCCCGTTCCCCGTAGGGGTTCCCGAAGGGTAGGGTAGGGAATCGCCATTACCTGCCATTTCTCGGATGGCTTGCTGGCTATTTTGCCCTCCCCGTTTGGCTGCAACAAAAGGGCCCCACAAGACTCCATTTTCGATCCGAACTTGACCTTGGATCATAGCAATTTGCGCTGCTCTGAGAGCTTCAGCTTTGATCGGAGCTGTTTTTAATTGATGGTAAAACTCGCTCATCAATGCTAACGTACCTTCATCAGAAACATACCACAAACTCGCTAAAGCCGACTTAACTCCTGCTTGAAATGCCAAGCCAGCAAAACCCATTTCCGTTGTCTCATCTCCGAGTGCTGTGCGGCAAGCTGATAGTACCAATAACTCCACAGGTGGATTGTTCCACCCCAAATTTCTGAGTTGATCTAATTGCAGTTTTCCATCCCACAGTTGAATAAAAGAGTTGCTCGCTGCTCCCGGTTTAAACTCGCCGTGAGTTGCTAAATGAATTATTTGATAAGGATTTCTACTGCGTTGGAATTTCAGGTTGTTCAGGGTAAATTGTTCGTTCAAGAAAGATTTCCCCTGCCACAAATCTACAATAGTAGATAGTTCTATTGGCACTGCTGGTAGGGGATCTAACCGATCGAATTGAGCGGCTCCCATTGCTAAAACAGAGGCATTTTGTAGCGATACATAGCGGGTATCGGTAAGTGAAATAGCTGGTATTAGACTGAGAGAATATTTTTCGACCAGGAATTGTTTGCCGTCATAAAGAGCAGATAAGGGGAGACTCCGCAAACCGGTATCCAGTGAAAATAACAGCGTATTGATATTTTGTTCCTGCAAGTCTGTTTCTAAAGGTGCAATCAGCAAACTATAAAGTTTTTGAGCGGATGCTTTGTAGCTGGTGGTGTTCAGATTCCCAGGATTCAAGATTTCTGCGCGGAATTCCGTTGCTAGTTTGATGATGCTCTCCCGATTGGCTTCCGGTACGGTTTTTCTAATCGCCGAACCTTCGGGAGAGAACAGTAATAATTCTACTCGATCGCTAAATAAGTTAATATAAATAATTGCCGATCTCTTGCCTGTTTGCGAGGCAACTTTGAGCAAAGTTTCGCGGATATTTTCAGCGCCGAGATTGGGATTGGTAAAGCCATTCCCAAAATAATCAGCATATTTCTCAGCTCGGTTTCCATCTAAAGATAGCATGGAATTGATGTTAGCAATTGCCTGCATATTTGCCGAAGGATTCGCTACACCACTGGGAATATTCGGGACGCCGGGGGGCAGATTCTGCCCGAGGCGGGCCCGCATTTGAGTTATATTGGGCGCAGCGGACATCGGGGGATTCCCGGGAAGATTGCGAGCATCAATTACCTGAATGTTGGGAGCCAGTGTTGGAGCTTTGTTAGGATTAATCTGTTGGTTGATAATAAAATTTGGCTGGCTACTGGTAAAAATGGAAGTGCGATCGATATTCCCATTTATCGGCAGATTGTTAATAATCGGGCGCGCAGACAACAGCTCCATATTATTCATCGTCGGCACGGAAAAACCTCTAGGAATAAGCTGTTGGTTTATAGGAAAATTTGGCTGGATATTGGGTACCAGAGCATTTTGCAGATTGTTACCCTGTTTCACAATTTGAGCGACTAAATTGGGAGGAATCTGAATATTATTAGGAAGAAAATTTAAATTAGCCGTATTAGGTTGTGGAGACATCACAACATTAGTATTATTAGGAGTGACATTGAGATTTGCTGTATTAAGCTGTGGAGGCATATCGTCCTTATTGTCATTAACAGGCGGATTGGGATTGCTCGTATTAGTAGTTTGTGGAGCGCTGGCGCCATTATTAGTATTAGCAGCCGGATTGGGATTGTTGGTATTACTAGGTTGTGGAGATGTTTGAGCTGTCCCGCTGTTATTTTGTCTTAAATTATTAGGAGGGAGAGTTTGCGAGGCAGATCTGGTTAATTGAACGCTACCGTCACTATTAACAGCAACATCTGAAGCATTATTAACTTTTTCACCCTTACCTGTCAGCAATTCGGGAAGAGTTGCAGATGAGTTTTCGCTGGATGTATTGGGATTTTCCCCTTGAGAATTCAATGCTTGGCTGCTGACTTCTATACTGAGCAAATATCCTGGTTGGCTGATACGGACAACACTTGGGCTTGTTACTGAAAGGATGTTAATTGTACCTCCCAGTGCTGTAACTTGACCTGTATTTGTAACCCTGCCACCGAGTAAAGTTATATTTTCCCCTGGTTTTACCGCCAAGTTGCCGCGATTCACAATGCTGGCAGGTGTCACATCCGAAAATACAAAACTGCTGGGATTTCCTGTTAAATTCAGATAGTTGTTAGAACCGATCGCGTTCAAAAAATTATTGCCAAAACCCATGCTATTAGCAGTGGTAGCAGTAAAGGATGCGGGTACATTTAACTGAGAATTACTGCCAAAAATAATACCCGCTGGATTGATTAAAAACAAATTGGAATTGCCACCGCTAACTTGGATCGAGCCATTAATTATAGACGGTTCTCCGCCAACAACTCGCCCTAAAATATTTTGGATGTTAGGATTGGAAATAAAATTCGCTGTTTGATTTTTGTTCAAGCCAAACCGTTGGAAACTCTGGAAAAGATTAACCCCATCTCCCGATAGTTTACCACCGCTAATATCGATTCGATTTCCTTGAGGGACGATGGTAGTACCGGTGCCGTCATTCGCGGGGATAACCGATTGCCCGAAAGCAGCCGTTTCCCCGAGGAATAAGCAAAATGATAAAATTAAAAACAGCTTTTTTGCTTGACTTTTTGCTTGATTGTTGGCGATTTGGTACAGTAAAATCATTATCCAGAACCTTCCACTACTAAACAAACATTTCCGGGCATCCAGTCGCTGACTAATTTAGAGATTGTCTCGGCTAGATCGAAGTCTTGTTGTGTCAGCGCCTCTGCATCGTGAGTTGTGAGACTTATCGTGACGCGGTTGTAAGCAATAGCAATATCGGGATGGTGGCCAGCTTTTTCTGAGGGGGAAATCAGACAATTTACAAAACTGACAGCTTCGACAAAATTTTTAAATTCGTGGGTATATTTAATAGTTTTACCTTCTCTAGTCCAATTAGGCAAATTTTGCAAGCGCTGAGAAACTTCCTTTTCGCTTAAGGGTTTGAGTTTGCTATTTTCATAATTTTGTGCTACGAATTTAGAGGATATTGAGCGATAAGCGGGTGCAACCTGTTCGGCTGTTGGCGGGATTCTATCAGACGAAGCAAGAAGCAAGAAAGACGAAGCAAGAAGGAAGAGGCAAGAAGGAAGAGGCAAGAGGAAAGAAGGAATCAGGAAGTTTAGCAATGATTTTGTAATCGATGTCAGTGATTGAAGGAAGATGCAAGAAGCCAAAAAGACGAAGGAAGAGGTAATCAGGAATCAGGAAGTTCGGCAACGGATTTTGTAATCGATGTCAGTGATTGAAGGAAGATGCAAGAGGGAATAAGTAGGCTGCGTCGCTACAAGAATTCTGGCTATTTACAATTATGGCATAGCGGCGCACCTTACTAGGATACTCTCTCGGAAATGACGATCGCAACTAATGACTGCTGACTAATGACTAACAGACATCTTCAATAACTCTCAATATCTTTCCCCGCTTGGTTTCTGGCGGTTGGTGCTTTAAGGGATCGATCGCCAGAAACCAACGCTTCAATACTACAAACCGTTTTTTAAGTAACCGGACACAATTAATTGCACAATCAAAGGCCAGAAATTACTAATTTACAAGCTTGGCGAGCGATCGTAGTGTAATTAATTTTATCATTAATAAATAAAGGTACGTAGTTGGGCTTGAGCCTCCTTTATCTATACGTCTAAAGAGGGCTGAAGCCCAACTACGTACCTATCTCTCTCTCCCCATAATAAAACTACCATGCTTCGATCGGGGGATGCGAGGGGATCTCTTGGAATTTCTTATTCAAAGCGTATTGCAAAAAAAATCTTAGTGAGAAAGGCAAGTCCGCATCCAAGAAAGGACTAAAGTCCTCACTACAAACCCAACTAATGTTTGTTTAAAAAATCTAATCCTAAAAAAATAGCTGCGATGCTTCCAGCTACACAAATTTCTCGATTGGTTATTTTCAACAAAACTTCTGAAATGGGTACTAAAACTACTTCAATATCTTCTGTAATATCCAATTTAATTTGGCTGGCAAGCTTGACATTTTTACCAAGGTATAAGTAAATAGAATTAGTGTCTTTTACGGGATTGTCGTATAAAACTGCTAGTTCCAAAATTTCTTCAGCAACATATCCGGTTTCTTCAGCCAGTTCTCGGGCGGCAGCAGCTTTGCCACTTTCTTCGGCAGGATTGAAACTCCCAGCCGGGAGTTCGAGTAAAATTTCGCCGACGCCATGCCTGTATTGACGCACACATACAAGTTCTTGCTGTTCTGTTACCGCAAATATTAGGGCGATATTGGGTCGGACATTAATAAAAAAGTCGTCGATAATTTGTCCGCTTGGCAATTCTATTTCATCTTGTCTGACTTGACACCACTTGTGGTTAAGCACGAAGCGCGATCGCAGTAATTTCCATTTAGTTAAATTTTTCATATTATTGAATTCTTCATAAAACGCGCACGACTAATCTTTCTTCGGCTGCTTGTGGTGTAACACTGTTCTGATCGGAGATTATTACACGGAAATTCAATGAAAAATAGACACTCTTGTTTGCTTCGTTCCTCTCTTCGGACAATCTTGGTTGAAGGGTAAGGAAAAGAAAAGAAGGATGAATGCGTATCTGTTGGCATTCGGGATTAGGCAGAAAGTGTTAACTTCCAATTTTTCAATTACCCATTAATGCTAAACTTTCAGCGTTAAGCTACCCTTGCGGTTAGTTGTACTGCCGATCGCACCTATCCCGATCGCAAATCGCCCGCAACACCTCTACCAAAAAAAATTATCCTCAAAGCTAGTTAAAATCTCAACTTTTACACAGCCATGCAATACAAAAAATTACCACCGAAATTTTGGACAGACTTACACAAACTAACACCTAAGTGTCTGGTACCCTCATTTTTAGGCTCTGTGTCGATCGCCCTGAGCATAGCAGCAACCACCACAGTTGCAACACTCCAAATCGCACAGCAACCAGCCAATGCTTCTACAGTCACGAGTTGGCGGTTCGATCCAGCCACAAATCAGCTAGAAATTACTCTCCCAGAGGGCAAAACTCCCACCTATTCCCTACTCAACCCGTCTCAAATTGCTGTGGATTTGCCCAATACTCCGATCGCCGTTGATGCAACTCAACTATACCCGCAAGGCAATGTGCGTTCCGTGGCGATAATTCAACTGCCATCAGGAAACGCGAGAATTTTGGTAAATTTGGCTCCCGGAGTGGCTTTCAACGGTGAACAAATTAAATTTCAAAGAGTCGGGGTAGAAAATCGCTGGGTGTTGCGTCCCTCGATCGAGCCTGCTTCCTATCAAGCAACTCTCGAAACCCAAACACCGCCTGCAATCCCAGTACCACCTAATCCGCAGTCAGCCGATTCTAACTCAACTCCTGCCAAAGCGTCTGTCCAACCTGCCTCGGCTGAGGTTATAACTTACGAGCAAAACTCTTCGGGGATGTCAACTCCAAACGACCAAATCCGACCGATAAATGTGCCTTTGGTCAGGGTTCCGGTTAACAGACGGCAGGGGGTAAGTTCTGCCCCTGTACGCCGTCCTGCTGCTTCCTGGGAGCGGATTATCGATTTTGGTCAACCGCTTCGCTAATACTCGCTTGGAGTCGACAGGGCTAATTTTTCCCCAAGCTGTCCTCAAATCAAAGACTCCACTCTCTCTAACTGCCAGCCTACCAACGTGAGTACCTGCAAATTTCCCGATCGGCAAAACTGCTATCACCATATCTCCAGTCTGAAACCCAAAAAAAGTCTTGCACCTGGTTCTGTGTTTGCCGGGAAACCCGTATTTATTGGGCGTACACATTTGACGGTTGCCCCATCCTTTAGCGGTTATCAGTAATGGTTGCCTTGTCAGTATCACCAGTTGTTCTACTTTACCTACACAGGCAGCATCCAGCCAGTGAGTTTTTGGCAATCCCATTCTCGTTCGATTGTACTGAGTTTGCCCTCCCGTACCAGTTGTTACTGGCAAGCCTGTTTGTTGGAGTTTCTCAAACAGCACTCGTCGA
>NZ_JAEQDE010000059.1:0-36708 GCF_020737865.1 Microcoleus sp. PH2017_35_SFW_U_B | reverse complement strand
ACAGGCATCTTGCCTGTTTTTTGCACGGGCTAGAAGCCCATGCCACCAGAAAATTTACTGATTGTGGAACAGGCATCTTGCCTGTTTTTTGCACGGGCTGGAAGCCCATGCTACAAGAAAATTTACTCATTGTGGAACAGGCATCTTGCCTGTTTCTTCCATTATGACGCTCAATTCCTAGATTAAACTGAGCATTTCCTGCACTGCTGTCTAATTTGTAACAATTTTAGGATTATTTTCAGGCAGCGGTGGGCGGGTACACAGATAAGCCAATGGCCCGAACAGGGGCACTAATGTTACTGCCCAAAATGCTATTGAATTTTGCACTCCTCGGCGCGCCATATCGTCGGTTAATAAAGCAGGAAATAGCAGGGAAAGCAGACAAAAGTCTAAACTCATCACGTGGATAAAACGGCTGGTTTGCCACTGCCCAACAAAATCAGACCAATCGCCTTTTGTCAAGCCAAAAGCAACCAACGCAGCAGCGCCTAATGTTAGGACAATCCCAGTAAAACGGGAGTCTAATATTTTTAAGAAAATATTTTTAGTGCCAGAAAATTCTGGATTCGGTTCGCGCAGGGCTAAATAAGGGAGCAAGGCAAATGCACCGACGCCAAATGATAAAGTTGCAAAAATCCATGCTCGTATTTTCTGCCCTCTGCCGTCGGCAAATAAGACGCAACTGTAAATCAGCGGCCAGACTCCCATGATGTTAAACAAAGCTACAATTAAAGGGTTGATGCCTGCTATTTTGCCTGTGGAAAGGTTGGTAATTAGTGTGATGGTGTCGGGGTTGTCGGGTGGCGCAAATACAAAGGCGTAGGTGCTGAATATAATCCAAAGCAGAGCAAATCCAATTTTTCTAGACATATATTCCTTCTCAGAATCGAAAATCGACTCAACCTTCTAAAAATCATCATCGGAGCCCTCATCGGAGCTCTCATCGCTGCGGACAAGTTCCGAAGGAGGCCTGTCATTACTCCAAGCCCACCACACGGCGCCGCACTGGCAGCGGTAAAATTCTTGCCACTTGCGGCGGTTGGACTCGGTGTATACTGGCGATCGACGATTAATCCAGACCTCATGGGCATCCGTGCAGCTAGCAGCGCACTTGGGACAGCAAAACTCAGTAGCGTGAACCGCCGCCGCAGTCCATTCGGGAGGATGTGGAGCAAAAGCTTCCATGTGTTGCGTGTTTCTATCTAAACTGCTGTTAAGTAGGCAAATCAAGGGTTGCTAAAGATCCGTAGAGCTCGCAACGGCATAAGTTATGACATAAGTACGCTGTTGAGTGCGTAATTCCTATGACAGTTATTTTTTTGGCATTTGCCGTCCGATGAATAGTATAACTGATGTGGTGTAAGCCGTCGATCGGCATTCTCAGCTATTTCAAGGACTAGGCTCATGTCTATCTACAACTTTATCTCATTTCTGGGCATCTTTGGCTTGTGTGCGATCGCCTGGATTTTCTCAGAAAACCGCCAAGTTCGCTATATACCTTGGCGCGTCATCATCTGGGGCATTGGCCTACAATTAGTCTTAGGATTTTTAGTATTCCTATTTCCCCCAACTCGCATCGCCCTAGAGTGGTTTACCAGCTTGCTTGATGTCGTATTTATGGCCGCTGATACTGGAGCTAGATTTGTATTCGGCGAAAACATTGTACCGCTACCAGATCCAGCTAAAGCTCCGCCCATTAATCTAGGATATATTTTCGCCTTTCGAGCATTGCCGACAGTCATCTTTTTCTCAGGATTAATGGCACTGCTAGAGAACATCGGCGTCATTCAAATTATCACCAATTTTTTTGCTAAAATCTTTTACTTAACAATGCGCTTGAGCGGCGCGGAAGCTCTCAGCGGAGCCGCTAATATTTTCGTAGGTATAGAAGCAGCAATTGTGGTCAAGCCTTATTTGGCAAAAATGACTCGTTCCGAACTTTGTGCCATTTTATCTTGCTGTTTTGGAACCGCTGCATCCTCAACTTTAGCAATTTATGTCAGCGTCCTCAAACCAGTTTTCCCAAATATTTTGGGGCATTTAGTTTCTGCCTCAATTATTGCAATTCCCGCTTGCTTCGTCCTTTCAAAAATCTTAGTTCCCGAAACAGAAACTCCCTTGACAATGGGAGGCATTCCGAAGGAGAAACCGAAGCCTCAAGGGCGTGAATTGGTGGGCGAAGAAGTTGCTGAAAATGACGGCTATCTCCCCAAACAAGAGACAGTTGGCGGAGAACCTATCGAGCGTGTCAGCCCGTTAGATGCAGCAATTATCGGCGCTTTAGACGGTGTAAAAATGGCAGTGTCGATCGCTGCTGTTTTGATTTTAATCGTGGGTTTAGTTTTCTTAATAGATCGAATTTTGGGAGCCGAAACCCTGCGAAAGGGTTCAGGAATATTATTTTACCCACTGACTTTGTTAACCGGAGTTCCCTTTAAGGACTCTTGGATAGCTTCAGAAATTATCGGACAAAGGCTGTATCTAACAGCAATTCCACCATATCGAATGTTAGCAGAAGCGGCCGCAAAAGGACTGATTAGCGATCGCACAGTATTAATTGTCAGTTACGCCCTTTCCGGTTTCGCCCACTTAGCCTCCGTCGGCATATTTGTCGGCGGTACAATCGCCCTAATTCCTTCTCGGCGCAAAGACATTTCCGAACTCGGTTGGAAAGCCTTATTTGTCGGCACCTTAGCTACAATGATGATTGCCTGCATCGCCGGATTATTTGACACCGGAGACTCCAGCATTTTAGGCACTAAGACACCGCCTACTGCCCCGATTAGCGCTCCTGCTTTGCCGAAGTCGGGCGCATCTCCCGCCGCAAGTCCGAAGCCGTCAGTTGCCCCAGCAATTGCCAGCCCGAAGCCTTTGCCGAAGGGTGAAAAAGCTGCTCCGAAAGCTCAAGAATCTCCTAAATTTCTCAAAAAGGTGAGGTATGACTGACAGGTTATATAACCACTGAAACCAAGAGGGCCCAAGCCCAACAACGTACCTCATCTTTCTGAGAACCGCTATAATATCTTATAAGGACTTGTATGGGCGGGTCAACCAACAATATTTGTCAATTATTGACAATCTTTAAAACCCGCCCTCACTCACTTTATTATATATGTATGAAAGAGCGCCCAAGCGCAACAACGTACTTAAAAATTAACCTTTATTTTGTGCCTATGGCGTAAGTAATGTTACAGTTATATTTTCGTATTGGAGCGAAATCAAAGTTGATGTAGTTTATTGGTTGTGTGGGGGCGGGTTTATGTAGGTTATTGATGGGAGTTAAATATTGTTGGTGAACCCGCCCCTACGAGTCCCTGATAGATAATTTGATGTAGTTTATTGGTTGTGTGGGGGCGGGTTTATGTAGGTTATTGATGGGAGTTAAATATTGTTGGTGAACCCGCCCCTACGAGTCTCTGATAGATAAGATTGTTTTTTTTGCAATTACCAATTACCAATTACCAATTACCCCAAAAATCTATGAATCCAGAACCAGAAATTCGCCGCCTGTTAGATGTGATGCCCGCCTCGGGCCGCATGACTTGTAAAATTATTAATAAACCTCAACAATCGACGGTAATTAATTGCGATTTTCCTTTACCTTGGCATCAATCTCGCCCGATTTATATTAATTTTGATTTGTGGCGCCTGCTATCTAAGCCGCAGCGGGATTTACTGCTATTGCGTACTGTAAGTTTTCTGGGCAATTTCAAGTGGTTTAAGCCGGATATTTATCAAGGGGCGGCTGTGGCGGGTATTCTCGGCACTGTTGTAGAATTGTTGCAGGGAGATGCGATCGGAATTGCGATCGCCGGTGGGTTGACGGGGCTGGCGATGACTCGAATTTGGCGCGACAACCGCAGTTCGCAAGTAGAATTAGATGCCGACGAAACGGCGATTCGGGTGGCGGGAAGGCGCGGTTACAGTGAATCTGAGGCGGCGGGACATCTCCTGGGGGCGATCGAATCTGTGGCGCAGATAGAACAGCGTACTTTGGATTTCAACGAGTTGATTCGGTGTCAAAATTTAAGGGCGATATCGGGTATTTCGGCGGTGGGCGTGCCCGATAGCGTCAGACAGGATTGAAAAAAACATCGCTATTCAAGCAAATTAGCCTTAACAGACAAAGATTCCAGAAACTTAACTGCCTCATCCAGCATAGCTGCTGGTAATTTCTCAACAATTGCGATCGCCCTTTGACGAGTTTCTAGATTAACTGCTTATGTCGCAGGTTTAACTGACAAAACTTGCACTTTCATCGTCTTAATCAGCTTCAGTAACGTACTTATTTTAAGCGAAAGCGCGATCGCCCGATCGACCTCCTATGACTCCTCCTCATCTACCCACCGACTGAGATAATCCGGCAACTCATCAAAAGATACCCCCACCAAACGGCAAAAATCCCTGATTTGCCGAATAGTCATCGTAGGTTCGTCTCCCTTTTCCCATCGCCGCACCGACGAAGCCGACACCCCCATCCGCACAGCCAACTCTTCTTGGCTCAAGTTAGCGTCCTCTCGCAGTCTCCGAAAAGGCAACTCGTTTTCTAGTTGCCGTTGACGTTGCCTTTTTTTTACCATATTATTATAGCAGTCTACTTTAAGTGATTAATTTGAGCGATTAAATTAATTGCGGTAGGCACAGCCATAGTCAAAACAGAATGCACTAAAAATCAAAGGTGCAAGTCTGTCACTTTCCTGTGGGCAAACATACCCAATTTAGAATACAGCCATGAACACCCCAGAAACTACGAATTCCTGGATTATTTACCGACTGCTGCCCAACTTTCAGCGCTTACCCATCGGACAATTTCGCAGCCGCAGCGAAGCAGAATCTTCCCTGAAAGTCATCCGACAACTGCTACCCAATACCGAATTAATACTTGCTTTCGAGATTGGGACAGAAAATCCAACTACCGAACTCATTGGGCGCCCTGCTAAGGAACCAAACTTGCCCAATTCAGTTAACCGAGAACTCTTGAAACTGTTCATTATCAGTTCTCGCCCTGTTGTTTCCCGCGTCATTCATTCTTTTCATCGCGATAATTTTGCCTGCGCTACTGACTGGAGTCCGTTTGTTCCGACTCAAAATCGAGGTGAAGTGATGAGCGTCTTAATTAAGTATTTTGCCGCTGACTGTTAGCGTTCGATCGAACATTCCTGATTGTACTGCAAAGCGCTTTTTCCTGATATTATTAAGAGCGCTGAAGCGCAACTACGTACCTAATTTTAAAACTGCGCTGCCTAGTTGGGCTTGGGCGCTTTTTCCTGATATTATTAAGAGCGCTGAAGCGCAACAACGTACCTAATTTTAAAACTGCGCTGCCTAGTTGGGCTTGGGCGCTTTTTCCTGATATTATTAAGAGCGCTGAAGCGCAACTACGTACCTAATTTGTCTGACGATAATAAAATCGCCCTGCTTATTAAGGGGGATTTAGGGATATTTGAGGAATAAATGGTAATTTAAGAACAGTGATAAACTTGATATTCATAACCATCAACAGGTGACAAGTCGCGAGATTCAATCTGACACTTTTGTGCTGCTAAATTTACGGGCGCGCGAAAATTTACTAACCACAAATCTAGCGGACGTTCCAATTGACTGAGTGTCTTGTCAAGTATCCCTGCCACAATTTCCGGCGATTCCCTTCTCTGCTTAACTAAAAGAAACTGTGGAGAATCAAAGGCTTTAATTTCCTTCTTTCCTCTTCCTTCTTCCTTCTTCCCTCTTCCTTCTTCCTTCTGACTCTTTTCCCATTCCAATCCTATCCCCATCAACTCTCCTATTTCTACATGAGTTTTTTGAGTAGTAGCAATTAACACGGGAACTTGCGAGACTTCGCGGATAATCGGAATTAACAAGTCTGGTTTGTAATATTTGCGATAGCCGAGATTGGAATTTACTGTTACACTGCTGACAAAACCCATTACTAAAATTAGCAGAACTGCTTTTTTGCCAGTAAATTCTACAGCAGGTAAATTAAACCATCGAGTTTTTATTGTAGGTGTGTCATAAATAAATGCTAAAGTTACTCCTAATATTAATATCACTCCCGGAAAGTAGACGAAATTGTATCGAGGGCCGCGAGTTAGGTCAATTCCTAGAATGTATGCAAAGCTGAAAAATAGGAAAATTGCTCCTAGCACAAATCCGCCAAAAATAACAGTACCTAAATGAGTATCGGTGGTTTTTAAGGCATTTTTCACAGCGTTAAACAGGATGGGAAGCACCCAGATCAAAAATATTGCCATTACGATCGCAGATCCAACCACCACGGCCAGATTTGACGATTCCACCGGAAGCAGCGATATCACAGCGATCCATCCCGCCAAAGCTTGGAAAATCGGCGCAATCCAATCTACAAATGTGCGATCGCCACTGACAATCCAATTCGTGAGCTCGCTACCGTATTTATTCGACAAAAATATCGGTAGCCAAACTAAACCGCCCGCTACAGTCCCCAGCGCTACTGCAAAAAGCCGCCAGAGGATTTGAAATTGCCAAATATTCGGCTGCTGACTCTCTGAAAGCGCCAATTTTCCATGAAACTGCTGCCAGATTACAGCAATTAATGCTATGGCTTCCGCACACAAAGTCAAGGCAAAAAAGTAGTGAACCGCAATTCCCAAACAATTAACAATTATCCAAAATAGCACCGTCCAGATAGGCATTGGAGCGCGCTGTTGCAGCTTTTTTGCAGCTACTGTCAAGCAAAAAAGAGACGCAATAACTAATAAAATTGCTAAGGTATAATGGCGGGCTTCTTGAGCGAGATAAATGCCGTAGGGAGAAACTGCCATCATCGCAGCCGCACATTGACCGACTAAACGAGAATTGAACGCAAATTTGCCTAAAAGGTAGATAGCTGGAACTGAAATCACTCCTAATAATGCCGGAAGCGATCGCCCAATCCACACTAAACTATCCTCAGTCGGTGCAAACAGCCGCATCCACCAGTGGGCTACCATAAAATACACTGGCGGATGGTTGCTTTCCACCAGCAAATGCTTGAGAACATCTGCAATGCCAGCATCCGGGCCCAATTGCAGCGGTTGTAGTAGAGTCGAAAGTGCGATCGGGCGATCGATCGGCACCCCGCGAAAACTGTTCCCCAAACTAAACACCAGAGTCGAAAACTCATCCGTCCACAGCGGTTTCGAGTCCAAATTGGCAAAACGTAGCATTAGGGCGATCGCCGTCCACAGCAATAACAGCAACAGTTGTCTGTATTTAATCATTAATTAATTGATTCATTCCAAGGCATAGGGAAGAAAAGTTATTATAGTTGATAATTGAGGGTTGATAGTTGAGAGTTCTCAACAGTCAACTATCAACTGTTTAAAAGCCTTCCTGTCTGCGGTCAATTGTAAACAGTCTAAAAATATCGCGTTTCATCTATCAACTGTCAACTGTCAACTATCAACTGTCAACTGTCAACTTCCGTTACCCGCCAGCTCAGCTTCATGTTGATCCAGAAATTCCAAAGAGTCACAGCCACGATCGCAATTAAATTAGCCAAATATTCATTGATGCCAAAAACATTAAACATCAAATTAACCAGCAGCACATTCAAAATCAAACCCATCAAGCAAATTGTATTAAACTTCAACAGGCGTTTGAAACGCTGGCGATTTCCCGGTTGCCGCTTAGAAATGTCCCCAAAAGTCCACAAATCATTCCACAAAAAATTACTAATAATTGCTAATTCAGCAGCAATAATTAGACTGCGAGTCAGCTCCAAATGCAGACTATTTCGCAGCACGTACAAAACCCCCATATTGACAAACACACCGCTGAAACCCACGATGCCAAATCGCAGAAACTTACCCACTGGCCAGCGGGCAAACCGCAATATGAACAAATGTCGCAAATACTCAATATACTGTTTCCCAGTAACTTTGCTCTCGCCTTCTTTCCGCTCCTGAAATACATAACCAACTTCTCCAATCCAGCGGATATTTCCCCTACCGAGCACTTCAATCAAGATTTTGTAACCCGCAGGATTCATGGTTTGGCCGGCAATGCAACTGCGACGCACCATAAAATAGCCGCTCATTGGATCGGAAACTCTACCGACGACTCCAGGCAGTATAATCAATCCAACAGTTTGAGCGCCCCGCGACAAAAATCTCCTGACAACGCTCCAGTCGCTCACCCCGCCCTCGGCTACGTGGCGGCTCGCAGCGGCCAAATCTGCCCCCCGCTGAATTTCTGCTAAAAGCTGCAATAGCGTCTCCGGCGGATGCTGCAAGTCGGCATCGATGACACCCAAAACCTCGCCCCGAGCAGCCTGCCACCCGCGAATTACCGCTGTCGAAAGTCCACGCTCGTCTTCCCGGCGCATCACCTGCAATTGCGGATATTCGGCCGTCAGGGACAGGGCAACTTCCCAGGTGCGATCGGGGCTGTTGTCATCGACTACAATTAATTCGTAGTTGCCGGGAATGCTGCCATCAAGCAACTTGCTCAATTGTTCCACAATACTTTTGACATTCTTGCACTCGTTGTAGGTGGGAATCACCAAGGAAAAATAAATTGGCTGTGTATCTTCTGCAAAAGTTGAACCACAAGTCCCTACAGCAGGAATTTGCAAAGGCCCAGACGGCACTGGCAACAGGTGATTTGCTTCGTTGACGCTCATAGTTACCGTTTCTTAAAATGAAAAGATGTTTTTTTACGACTTTATACTTTAGAATCTGTTTCGTCCATAGTTGATTTGTTAAGATATAAAAAGCCGTTAATTTTAGTGGTGGATTTTGTGACTGAATCGGAAAATAAAACTGTTGATGCAATTCTCGATCGCGCTTTACAACTTTATAACATCTCTAGCGCAGAGGCATTGGTACTTTTGCAGCAAAGAGAGCCAGATGCGATCGCTTCTATTCAAACAACCGCTGACTTGCTCCGCCACCGACAATCAGGCGATATTGTTACTTATGTTATCAACCGCAATATTAATTTCACCAATATTTGCGAGCAGCATTGCAGTTTCTGTGCATTCCGCCGCGACGACGGAGATGAGGGCGCTTTTTGGTTAGATACAGCCCAAATTCAGGACAAGGCAACAGATGCAGTGCAGCGGGGTGCGACGGAAATTTGTATGCAGGGCGGCTTAAATCTTCAAGCAAAGCTTAATGGCGGATCTTTGCCTTATTATCTGCAATTAGTGAAAACTATTAAGGATAAATTTCCGCAGTTACACTTGCACGCTTTTTCGCCCCAAGAAATAGAATTTATTGCCAGACAAGATCGTCTTAGTTTCAGCTATGTAATTTCGGCTTTGCGGGATGCGGGAGTCGGTTCGATACCTGGTACTGCGGCGGAGGTTCTCGACGATGCGGTGCGACGGGTGATTTGCCCGGAAAAACTAGATTCGGCAACTTGGCTAGAAATCGTAGGAACTGCTCACAGCTTAGGTTTGCCGACAACGAGTACGATGCTTTGCGGGCATATTGAGACGGCAGGGCAGCAGGTTTTGCATTTAGAAAAAGTGCGATCGCTCCAACAAAGTGCCATTAACAACAACTATCCAGCTCGCATCACAGAATTCATTTTACTGCCCTTTGTCGGGCAAGAAGCACCAGCCCCTTTACGCAGTCGAGTCGGCCGCGATCAACCAATTTTAGCAGATACATTGTTGCTCACCGCAGTATCGAGAATCTTCTTGGGAAATACGATTTCCAATCACCAACCGAGTTGGGTGAAATTAGGTTTAGACGGAGCTAAAGAAGCGTTAAAATGGGGTTGCAACGACATCGGCGGCACATTGATGGAAGAACACATTACCACGATGGCAGGTGCGGTTGGCGGCGGTTGTCAATCTGTAGAAGATTTGCAAAATGCGATTAGTTCTTTGGGGCGAGATTATCAGCAAAGGGATACAATTTATCGACCTGTGGGGGTTGAAAAAATGGCGCCAATAGGTATTAGGAGAAATTGAGCGATGTCTTACAGCGAGTTCACCACAATTGTCAAAGTCAAACAAGCCTTTGGATTAACAACTGTAGAAGGCCCGCGATTTCTACCGCAAATAACTCCGATCGCTCCAAGTGCAACCCTGACAGATTTTTTGGCGCACAGTTTACCCGTAGCTGTGGCGACAGGAAGTGAAAAAGCGCGATCGGAAATGATTATTACCCCCGTACTGCTCGAAGTCAGAAAGATTTTGCAGGAGAAGATTAGCTTGTTTTCGGGAGAAGACTTTACCGTAGATTTCAAACAAGGACTGAATGGAATTTGTGATTTCTTGATTAGTCGCTCTTCAGAAATGTTAGAAATTGAAGCACCAGCAGTCGCAGTTGTTGAAGCTAAAAAAGCAGATTTAAAAACAGGAATTGGACAGTGTATTGCCGAAATGGTAGCAATGCAGAAGTTTAATGAAGCGAAGGGAAAACCAATTCCTGTTGTTTATGGGAGTGTTAGCAACGGTACGCAGTGGCGATTTCTTAAATTGGAGGAAAAAACTGTATCACTGGATCTTAATGATTATGCCTTGGTTCCGCTGGAGCAAATTTTGGGAATGCTAGTTTGGATGGTACAAGATGGGTGATTAAGTGCGATCCTCTTCGAGGGCTTCGCTAACGCTCTTTTGACTCAGTTGGTAAAGTGCGATCCTCTTCGAGGGCTTCGCTAACGGACATTTAGGATTTCATTAAAAGTCAACGATCGATCGCGATTTAAAGTTTGGGACTATCGGGCGATCGCACTTTCAAATTCTTCTAGCGCTTGACAACTTCCTACCTGCAAAGCACGTTCCACTGTAGAAGGAATCAGTTTGGCGATCGCAATTCCTGGAAAATTCGGACTAATATCCGATTCTACATACTCTCCTTCTTGCAGCAAATAGATGCGAAGTCTGCCGCTGTCGTAAACCCAGACTTCTGGAACTTCAATAGCTAGATAAGCATCGAGCGTAGTTTTAGAAGCTACATCCGTTTCAATTGCTAAATCCGGCGGCGGATCGTCCGGCAAAAGTCGGCGACGACTAATCATCCGCTGATAATTTAGAATATAAAAGCAAGCATCAGGTTCAATTCCCGCTGCACCTTCCCGCTTGAAAGTAGTAGAACCAAATGGTTCGTATCTTCTACCCGCAGACTTGAGTAAAATTTTGACAATATCAGAGATTAAATCTGTGGGTCTTTCGTGTTCGGGTAAAGGAACCATAATTTCTAAAGTTTCTTTGCTGTAAGCAACTCGTGCCGATCGCTTTTCTCCCAATTCTTCCAAAATCGACTCGAATTCGAGCCAAGTTATATTGGGAATAGTTACGACACTACCGGGAGTAAGCTGAATCTGGCTAATAGGTTTGAGGACGGGAGCGATAACAATCATAAGCTGAATTGAGAGCTAGTTGTTAAGTTTCTGCCAAAGGCAGGCAGGATGCCTACCCCACAAGAGTTTTTGAAGATATCTGTTGAGTGTAGCACGGGCAACGAGAAGAGATGGGCGATCGCAGATTTATGATTGCTAGACATCAAAGCCAGATTTGGTATAATTAGTATTATCAGTCATTTTAAAAACCTATGACTCAAACTTTACCCAAACTCGTAAACTTCGAGGAATTTGTAGAGTCGCTACCTGAAAATGCGACGGTACGCTACGAACTGCATAATGGAGAGATTGTTGAGATGGCACAACCAGTAGGCGAACACGAGGAAGTTATCAGCTTTCTTGGCATCGAAATTCCTTATGAAATCAAACGTCTGGCATTGCCCTATGGTATCCCTCGCCAAGTGATAGTTAGACCTCCTGAAAAAGATTCTGGTTATTGCCCCGATTTGTTGGTGCTGAACCGTGCAAACCTTGTGAATGAACCATTGTGGCAAAAACAATCTGTCCTCAGTTTAGGTGCATCGATACCTTTGGCGATCGAAGTTGTGTCAACCAATTGGCGCGATGATTACTATTTGAAATATGGTGATTATGAGGAGATGGGTATCGCTGAATATTGGATTGTGGACTATGCTGCGTTGGGTGGACGCAATTTTATTGGTAATCCGAAACAGCCGACTATTTCTGTGTGTAACTTGGTTGATGGTGAATATCAAATTCTCAAGTTTCGGGAGTGCGATCGGATTGTGTCGCAAACTTTTCCCGATTTGAACCTCACAGCCAATCAGATTTTTCAAGCTGGTTTAGTGTAAGCCGATATCTTGCAAAATTATAATTGAGGTGTTTTATTCAAACGAACTCATGCAATGTGTTGAAAAAAAAAGGAATATGACACTTAACATCGCTACTTTGCTGTGAATAAAATTCTCCAATCTTTAGTGATAGTTGTTCTCTAAATCGGCGTTCTATAGCTTTGCGATCCTCATCAGATTGGCGCTCTTTACCACTCCAGCCAACGGGTGACATAATTTTTTCCCAAGAATTTTTAGCTTTTTTAATTGTGAGCAAAGCCATAATTAATTGCTGCTTGCGCGTTTCATCAGACGTATTTTCAAACTCAGTTTTCCATGAATCCTGAAGTTTATCTAAGTCCGTACAATTTAAACAATGATTTATGCGATCGAGCGCTCTATGTATGTTAAGGTTATTCTTCAAGTCTGGATCGCTACTAATTTTATCAGCCATATCCATATAAATAGTATTCAGTTGAACAGGATTATCCTGATACATCGGAGAATTAGGATAATCATCAAATACTGATTGAAGTTCAGGTGTGACAAAATATGCCTCCTTATGAATCAAGCCTGTAATCCATATCCGGTGCTGTGCTGCATTTTGTGCTTTCACCTGGGAATTTTCGTAAAGACTGCAAAAAATTGCTTCTGTATCACGAAAACTGTAATTATCAATATTAATCTTTTGCAAGTGCAAGTCTAAATCTATCATTGCAAAAAGCCGATTTGGATCTAAATACGAGTTAGTGGTAGGCTGTTCGTGTAATCTTAAAAGATTGAAATAAGTATTGATTACAGTTTCGCGATCGCCACAGTTGAAAAATTGTGGTCGTTTCTGAGTCCACCATTTTGGAACGCAAGCATTATAAAAGTTTGCATCCGGCAGTGTCTCCATGTTTTTATAAGCTTGAGGCGATTTTATACCCTCGATTGTTGAAATAACACCCTCGCAGAGAACAACAATTTTATTCTTAATTCTGCGAGATTCAAGAATCATCTTGCAATGTTCTTTTAGCTGTTTTGAATTCAGACTCATTTCTAGTATTAGGATTCTTGTTTGATTAGTTTTGGCTCGATTTCTTTAACATGAGCAGGTGTCAAAGCTTCACACAATGCGTAGGAGTGAGTTGCCAGAATATATTGATTGCTGGGAGCCCATTCTTTGAGATCAGATATAATTTGATATTGCCAATCTGGATGAAAAGCAATTTCAACTTCATCCATCAAAACAATAGCATCTTTTATGTTACGGGACTTGAGCCATATATAAATGCTAAGTCTTTTGAGTTCGCCGTGACTCAAATCTTCGGGATATAGTTCTATAGTTTCACCATTCTTATCCAATTTAAAATTGACTCCAGAAAAATCTTCATTTAAATTTATCCTTTTATTTGCTAATAGCAGATTTAAGTCGTTAATTAGAGTTTGATAGCTATTCCCATAGCCGCCTGTGTTTATCGCTTCTCTGAAGTCGCGATCGCGAGCATCTTTAAATGATTTAATAAGTAGGTTTACAGCAAGAAAATCATAGGTAAACAAACCTTTTAATTCTAATCTTGCAGATGCAAGTATCCCGTAATAATTCTTATCCGCCTTACTTGAGTTGCTAAATAATAGTTTCCTAGAATCCGGCGGAAGAAATAGAAAAATTTGCGTGGATGGAGCAGCTAGAAAAATTTGACGCGATATCTTATGTAATAATGATTTTGCTTGATCTTTACTTTGATGAGTCAAATGACATTGTAGCTTTGTATTGAGCTCTTGATTATTTTTTTGAGCGTTTGAATAATAACATAGATTGATGCTATCCTCTGAATTTATATCTTCATTAAAATCAACCATCGCTTCTGACGGTGAACATTCTTCCGAAAAAAATTCAAGATTAACATTTTTTTGTCCATCCCAAATGTCAATAATAGCTAAGACTCTTTTGTCTTCGCCGTCATGAATTTTAAATCCTTGAAGCAGATTTTGTAAAAATGGTTTTTTATCCTCATCACCGGAACAGTGTAGCAACACAAAAATTAACTGTAACAGCGTACTTTTACCGCCGCCATTTTGGCTTCCCAGCGGAAAAATACTAGGAACAAAATCCTTTTCAAAAGTGATGTCTATATTTTTCAATCCCCGAAAATCAGGAACTTGAACTCGTAGTAAGTGCATAAAAAACTCCTGGTGTTGGCTGGTATTCTTTATTGAAACGCTGAGCCACAATCATTTTAGATTATAACTCACATTTTTTACTATTTTCAGGAACAGGCAAGATGCCTGTTCCACAACACATTAATAAATTCTTGTGGGGTGGGCATCTTGCCCGCCCAAAGAAACAGGCAAGATGCCTGTTCCACAATACATCAAGTTTCTTGTGGGGTGGGCATCTTGCCCGCCCCCAAAAAGACTTATCTCTCGCCGTTTTACACCTTAAACTTCTCCACAATTCGTCTCATTGCTTCCTCCACATTCTCCCGACTGTTAAACGCCGAAATACGGAAATAACCCTCGCCCGCTGCACCAAAACCAGAACCCGGTGTTCCCACCACATTGCAAGTTTCCAGCAACTTCTGAAAGAAATCCCAACTCGACAAACCATTCGGTGTTTTCACCCACACGTAAGGCGCATTTTCGCCGCCAAAAACCTCAATTCCTGCTGCTGTCAATTTCTCGCGGATAATTGCAGCATTTTCCATGTAAAAATTGACTAATGCTTGAATTTGTGCTTTGCCAGCATCGGAATAAACGGCTTCTGCACCGCGCTGCACGATGTAAGAAACGCCGTTAAATTTAGTAGATTGGCGGCGATTCCACAACTTCCAAATTTCGACATCGGAACCGTCGGCGGCTTTTCCTGTCAAAGTTTTTGGTACTACTGTTAAGGCGCAGCGAGTACCTGTAAAACCGGCATTCTTGGAAAATGAACGAAATTCGATCGCACAATCGCGCGCCCCTTCAATCTCGTAGATGGAGTGTGGTAGGCTCGGATCGGTAATATAGGCTTCGTAGGCTGCATCGAAGAAAATAATCGAACCGTTCGCTTTAGCATAGTTTACCCAAGCTTGCAAGTGTTCCTTGGTTGCGGTTGCGCCCGTCGGATTGTTGGGGAAACACAGGTAAATTAAATCGACTTTCTTGTCTGTGGGAATTTGGGCGGTAAAATTGTTGTCTGCGGATATTGGGAGGTACACAAAACCTTCGTATTCGCCATTTTCGTTCGCATCTCCCGTGTGTCCCGCCATCACGTTCGTGTCTACGTACACCGGGTAAACTGGATCTGTAACTGCGATCGTATTATTATTGCCGAAAATATCGAGAATATTGCCGCAATCGCACTTAGAACCGTCAGAAATAAAGATTTCCGAAGCATCAATATCGCATCCCCGCGATTTGAAATCGTGCTCTGCAATTTTCTCCCTCAGCCATTCATAACCTTGTTCCGGGCCGTATCCTTTAAATGTATCCCGCGAACCCATGTCTGCTACCGCTTTCACCATCGCCTCCCGACAAGCTTCCGGTAGCGGTTCCGTCACGTCGCCAATCCCCAGCCGGATGATGGGTGCACCGGGATTCGCGTCTGCATAAGCTTTTACCCTGCGCCCGATTTCGGGAAACAGGTAGCCGGCTTTGAGTTTGAGGTAGTTGTCGTTGATAGTTGCCATAGTGCGATCGCTCTCAATGTCGTACAATAGCTTATACCATTTTAGATTTTAGATTTTAGATTTTAGATTTGAAGAATTGGATAATTGAAGAATTGAAGAATTGGGAACAATCGAGCGATATGCGAGTTTGCAGCATGGGGCCGGCAGTTGCATTCTGTTTGAAAATTGCTATTACTGCTAATTGTCTCCCTCAAGACGTAGAAAGTTCGGCAACGGATTTTACAAAGGATTAAATAAATCCCAATTGAAGTTCGATAGAAAAAATTTCCCCATCTCCCCATCTCCCCATCTCCCCATTCTCCCCATCTCCCCATTCTCCCCATCTCCCCCTCTCCCCATCTCCCCCTCTCCCCATCTCCTCCATCACAGCCATTGACAAAAAAATCAACCAGCTTGTATAATTAGATATAGTGTGCAACGCAGAACCAATTATGGATGAGATAGAGTACGCCAAACTGTGTCAAGAACTGGCGGCCATTCTGAATGAGTTTAATTTAGGTTGGGTAGTTGAACAAGTCGCCAATAGTGTAGAGATAGGTAAAGTAATTGAAGAGCGATCGCTCAAACGAAAGACACCGCTGCTCAAGATAGAAGATTATACCGCAAAAGAACAACTTTTGCTGTTAATTGCTGCTGTCGAACAAGCGACGGTGAACACTTCGGAAATGGAAGACGAGATTGCTTATTTCTTGAAAGTAGAATCGGAAACCTCTCCCCTCGGTACCAAAATTATCTTTGCCAATTCCGGCGCAAAAACAGCCCAAACCATCGAGTTTACGTCCACTTTAACAGCCCCACGCCACAAACAGGCGATCGCCCTCAAGCAATTACTCGAAAAACTGCCCTCTGAACCTAGCAACTACGCCATCAATTCTGAAATTAAGAGCAAGTTAAAAAGCTCGATCGATCCAGATTTCAACGGAGTGGCAGAACAAGCTAGAATTTTTGATGCTTACCTATTCACCATCCTGCTGAAAGCAGTTGCTAACGAAGGCGGCAACATCTATTATAACAATGTTTTAGACGACGAAACACCGAAATATTTAACGTTTAGAAAAACAGCCGGAAAAATCCACGGAACAGCACATCCATACACTCATGCTGTGGTGGAATTTCCCGACAAACCAGCCCTGGAAATTCACCTCGGAGTCAAAGTGCAAGGTAGAGCCGGAGTTCTGCACAACTGCAACGTTTTAATTCTGTACCAAAAAGAAGCGAATATCTGCCGTTTGCTCAACCGCGAACCCCGACACTCGCAAGTAATTTTAGCGGTGAAATCTGAACACTGCACCTCGGAACTTCAACTAGAAATGGCTGGTGCTTTTATCGGATTGGCGTCAGATATTCGCTACGAAGGTGGCAGCTATTTCATTTCTAATAGTTACTCGCAACCAGTGGCAAAATTACTGACTACTGCGCGCAAAAAATGGGAACACAATATCTTTCCTAGGGCCACAAACGATGTTCACAGGCTGATGTACTCATTTCAAACTATCTTTAAAGACTTTAAGGCTAGAAACTAAGATTGGGGAATAGGGCATAGGGCATGGGGCATAGGGCATGGGGCATGGGGCATAGGTAATTTGTTATTTGTTGTTTGTGATTATAAAAACTACTAACTGCTAACCGCTAACCGCTAACTATGCCGGGTACATCTGGTTTTTGAAGCCTGAAGAAGCATGACCGCATATAAGTTATTAGTTATAATCCCATATTCACGGAGGTCATGCGAGAGTCCCTACGAATATATTTGCCTTGCGCCAGATGCACCCACTATGCCCAATGCCCAATGCCCTGTTTGCCCTATGCCCTATTCCCAATTCCCCATGCCCAATCCCCAATATAATTTATGATGTTTCGAGTACCAGAACTTTACGAATAATGTTCAAGAAAGATAAATCTTCCCTGCTGTTTACGATCGGAGCCGCCACACTTCTGATCGGTTTAGGTATCCTCGCATACTCGATCGTCATTTCCCGAGGCCCCGCCAAAGATTTGCCAGCGGGAGCCGTCGTTGTTCCCCAAGATGCGATGATGGCTCTATCCATCACTACCGATGAATCGCAGTGGAATAGGCTGCGAGAATTTGGTACGCCGGAGTCAAAAGCTTCGTTTGAAAGGTTTTTAAGCGAATTGCGCGATCGCCTCCTGACAAGCAACGGTTACGCCTACCAGCAAGACATTCAGCCTTGGGTGGGTAACACGGTAATGGTGGCGTTTCTCCGCAACAAAACAGCGATACCAGTTCCCCCGCGCGCGCCCAACGCGCCCCCACCTCAGCCAATTCAGCAGTCAGTAGCAATTATCCTGCCCATCTCCAACCCGATTAAAGCCAAAGAATTATTAGCAAAACCCAGACCCCTCAACCAAGGAAAAATGGTTGAGCGCAATTACAAAGGAGTGCAAGTTACAGAAACTCAAGGTATACCCGATCGCAATTTCTCAGTCGCGGTACTCGGAACAAACTATCTAGCAGTCACCACAGATCCCACCGCCACAGACAGAATAATTGACACCTACAAAGGCGAACCATCCCTCGCAAAAACTCCTGGCTATGGAGACGCCATCCAACAAATTAAGGATGCCGGTGCCTTCGGTCAAATCTACGTGAATATGCCTGTTGCAGCAGCCTTTACAGCCGCCAATTCATCCCGCGAAATTTCGGTAGAGAACCTGGAAAAACTGCAACAAAATCAAGGATTTGCCACCACAGCGACGCTGGATGCAGACGGAATTGGATTCAAATCAATCTCTTGGCTAAAACCAGATTCTACCACTCGTATAGCAGTAGAAAATAATGCTCTCAAAATGGCTAACCGCCTGCCAAACAATACAATCATGATGGTATCCGGCGGGAACTTGCAGCGTTTGTGGCAAGACTACGTATTGGGATCTGATGCTAACCCGCTTGCACCGATTAATCCTCAAGTTTTGCGTACTGGTTTAAAATCGACTACTGGCCAGGATTTAGATAAAGATTTCATCAACTGGATGGCGGGAGAATTTTCTTTATCATTAATACCAGCCCCCGCGCAGAATCCGAAAGACAAATTTGCTGCTGGATTTGTATTTATGGTGGAAACAAACAACCGCGGCGCCGCTAACAAATCCCTGAAACAGCTTGATGAAATGATGAAAAATAAGCAGTATAGAGTTGAGGAAATTCAAGTTGGCGGTCAACCTGCGACTCAATGGAAATCGCCGTTTGGAGGGATTACTGTAACTCGCGGCTGGATGAAGGATGTGCTGTTTATCACAGTAGGAGCACCCGTGGTGGACGCGATCGTTCCGGCGCCGACAAGTCCGCTTTTAAGTAGCGAATTGTTCCAAAAAACTGTACGATCGCAACTTAAGCCTCACAACGGCAATTTTTTCATCGACACCGAGAGTGCGTTTAACCCGAAAAACCTGGCTTTGCCGGAGTTTCCTCCCAACCAAAAAATCTGGATAGATGCCACGCGGTCGATCGGCATTACAGCGGCCGTGATTGGCGATCGTACCACCCGCTACGACGCTTTTGTCGGTCTCAAAAAATCCGACCAATCGACTCCTTCACCAAAGCCCTCACCGAATCCATCTTCACCGAGTTCACCTTCACCGAGTTCATCGTCACCGAGTTCACCTTCACCGAGTTCACCTTCACCGAGTTCACCTTCACCGAGCTCACCTTCACCGAGTTCATCCTCACCAAGCCCTGATTCACCCAGTCCCTCGCCCACCGTCCAAACTTCACCGAATTAACTCTTAAATCCTGCCAAAAATCCGCTATGACAGCCCCTTAAACAGCAAAATGGCGATCGATTAAAACCGAAAAGCAGCAGATCGAAACCGACAATAGTGGATTTGATTTTAAGAGGAAAAGTGAGCCGGATTTAAGTTGTTTTACGTCACCAAACCTCACACCAAGAAACCGCCAAACCCGGTTTATAAAAAAAACCGGGTTGCAGCAAGCAAACTCTAAAAAATTGGCTTGTAGCCCAAGGAAGAAAGAAGAAGCAATAACATTCCGGGACACACACCAACCTTCAAACCTTAAGATGAGGTACGTTGTTGGGCTTCAGCCCTCTTAGTGGAACTGGTTATATAAGCTATGAGTCATACCTCATCTTTTTGAGAAAGGCTATACTTTTTCTTGTCATAATTTTCGTTACAGGCTATCGTGGAGATAGCTTTGTTGTTTTTGAACCGAGGAAAGCAAAGATGTTTGACCAGAAATTTTCCCGATCGCTCTTGGACGCAGAACCTAATTTTTAACCCCATCCTTCGTTGAAAGTCTTAATAAGAGTAAAAAAAAATCGGTTAATCGGCGTCGGAGTGGGTCTAAAATGCCGTTTTTTTGAGTGTATCATGTGGCAGATGTATAGTCTAGGTATTGCGAGTTATATTGAGAGTGTAAAGAAGATATAGCCTTTCTCAAAAAAATGAGGTATGACTGACAGCTTATATAACCGCTTAAACCAAGAGAGTCCAAGCCCAACAACGTCCGCGAATCTTTGTGATAGCCGCTATACGTTATTGTTGCGACCTATTAAAAATTAAACCCTTTAAAACTATGAAAAACCCCAAGAATCTTCAAATACCGGCTAAATTAATGTCAAGAAAAAGAATTGGCAAACTGGCACTTTATGTGCAAATAGTCTTGATAAATATTTACTTTTTGCAAGCAAAAGCCGAAGCTCAAATTGTGCCAGCGAACGATGGAACTGGCACTAAAGTCACTCCCACCCCAAGCGGAACTCCTACACCGCAAACTCGCTTCGACATTGAAGGCGGACAATTATCGAACGACAAACAAAATCTCTTCCACAGTTTTACACAATTCGGTTTGTCGCCAAATCAGATAGCCAACTTTATCTCAAATCCCAGCATTCGCAACATTTTAGGCCGCATCAATGGCGGTAGCCCTTCGATTATTAACGGCTCAATTCAATTAACCGGCGGTAATGCTAACTTGTTTCTGATGAATCCCTCGGGCATCATATTTGGCAACAGTGCCAGCTTAAATGTGCCGGCTTCTTTCACAGCAACCACGGCTACCGGTATTGGATTTGGTTCTAATTCGTTTAACGCGATCGGTACTAACACCTACACATCTCTGACGGGCACGCCCAATTCCTTTGCTTTTGGAGCCGATCGAGCTGGGGCAATTGTCAACACAGCCGACTTAGCAGTCAAGTCAGGGCAGAACTTAACTTTGCTCGGCGGCACCGTTGTCAGCACAGGCAATCTTTCGGCACCGGGCGGTAAAATTACCGTTGCGTCAGTCACCGGGACAAATTTAGTGCGCGTCAGTCAGGGAGATAGTTTGCTGAGTTTGGACATCCAGCCGTCGCCAGCGACAAGCAGCCCTGGAACAGCAGTCGCATCCTTGCCGGAACTGCTGACAGGGGTCGGTCAAACCAATGCTACAGGAATCAGCGTCAATGCAAGCGGTCAATTGGTACTTACAGCGTCTAACCGAGTAGTAGCTGCGGGGGATGTTGCAGTCAAAGGTGCCAGCGCTCGATCGCTCGAAATTCAAGCAGCCAAAACCCTTGCAGCCAGCGGCAACCTGACGAGTACACAAGGTGCGATCGTCCTACAAGCCAGCAGCGACATTAGCACTCTCGCCCTCAACTCCAACTCCACCACCGCAGCAGGTGGCAACATCACCGTCACCAGCCGTACAGGAAAAGTAGAGACCGGCAATATCAACGCAGGCTCGATCGACAAAACCAGCAACGCCGGAGACGTTAGTATTGCAGCCTCAAGCAGCATTCAAACAGGCTTCATAGACGCCAACTCCGAAGAAAAAAAAGGCGGCCAAGTCACCCTCAAGGCCAGCAATGACATTGAAGTAACCCGTATCAACACCCAAGGGCGAACAGCCGGAGGAAATATTAACATTTCAGCCGGCCGTTATTTCCGAGCTACAGGTACTTTTACCTGCTTGGCGCAAGCTTGTAGCATTGCCGCGGCCGCGACTGGTAGCGCGAATGGTGGAGATATCACCATTAGCCACGGTGGTCAAGCCTCAAACACTATTTTCGGCGTCGGGCCCAACTATAACAGCTTGAACGGTACTGCTGGCAGCATTGCCACTGGGAGCGACAAGAAGGAAAATGTTATTGCATCCGGAAGTTTTCCCAGCTCAAAGACTCAGATCGTACAGCCGACGCAAATTAATATCACAACTTCTTCAACCTCGCCGACGCCGACTCCGGCACCGACGCCGACGCCGACTCCTGCACCGACTCCTGCACCGACTCCTGCACCGACTCCCGAACCAACTCCGGCGCCAACTCCTGCACCGACTCCTGCACCGACTCCTGCACCGACGCCCGCACCGACTCCTGCACCGACTCCTGCACCGACTCCCGAACCAACTCCGGCGCCAACCCCTGCACCGACTCCTGCACCGACTCCCGAACCAACTCCGGCACCAGCACCTGCACCGACGCCCGCACCGACTCCGGCACCGACACCCGCACCGACTCCGGCACCGACACCCAACCCTCCGCCAGCACCCAGGCGAACTCCTGCACCCGCACCGACACCCGCACCAGTACCCGCGCCAGCACCTGCACCGACACCCGCACCTGCACCAGCACCTGCGCCAGCACCTGCGCCCGCACCCGCACCCGCACCTGCGCCGACACCCGCGCCAGCACCAGCACCTGCGCCAGCAACCGCACCTGCACCTGGGCAGACAATTACTGAACCCAGCGTACCAGTATCAAATTTGTCACCAGCACCAACGATTACTCAAAATCCAGCGCCGATATCAAATTTGTCACCAGCACCAACGATTACTCAAAATCCAGCGCCGAACTCGAATTTGTCACCAGCGCCAACAATTACTCAAAATCCAGCGCCGAACTCGAATTTGTCACCAGCACCAACAATTACTCAAAATCCAGCGCCGAACTCGAATTTGTCACCAGCGCCGACAATTACTCAAAATCCATCGCCAACAATTACTCAAAATCCAGCGCCGATATCGAATTTGTCACCAGCGCCGACAATTACTCAAAATCCAGCGCCGATATCAAATTTGTCACCAGCGCCGACAATTACTCAAAATCCATCGCCGACAATTACTCAAAATCCAGCGCCGATATCAAATTTGTCACCAGCACCAACGATTACTCAAAATCCAGCGCCGATATCGAATTTGTCACCAGCACCAACGATTACTCAAAATCCAGCGCCGAACTCGAATTTGTCACCAGCACCAACGATTACTCAAAATCCAGCGCCGATATCGAATTTGTCACCAGCGCCGACAATTACTCAAAATCCAGCGCCGAACTCGAATTTGTCACCAGCACCAACGATTACTCAAAATCCAGCGCCGATATCAAATTTGTCACCAGCGCCGACAATTACTCAAAATCCAGCGCCGAACTCGAATTTGTCACCAGCGCCGACAATTACTCAAAATCCAGCACCGATATCAAATTTGTCACCAGCACCAACGATTACTCAAAATCCAGCGCCGATATCGAATTTGTCACCAGCGCCGACAATTACTCAAATTCTCCCTGCTCCCGCACCAATCAATCTCGCGCCCATACCGACACCGGAACTCGCTCCTGCGCTCTCCAGCAACGGGCTTCCCAGGACAAATCCTTTATTTTCTGCCAGCTTGCAACAGCAAAACCAGATATCTAGTTCATTGCAACAGCCTAATTCACGTCGCGAAACCTCGAATATTATTGACGTTTCCAGCTTGCCAGTTAACCCCAGCGCCATTATTTTTCCGGTAGAAAACAGATTTACCAGGGAGTTTGTCGATTACCTGAATTTGCCACAAACAAATAAACGCGCCACGCTAGAAAATGCTCAAAATACTCTTCGCAGCGTCGCACAAGCCACAGGTATCAAACCAGCTCTCGTATATATGAGCTTTGTACCCAATGGTTCTACATTCGATCGACCTTACAACAGTTCGCCGCTGTTGCGCGTAGAACAGCAAATTAAAAGCTCTGACGAACTCGAAGTAATGGTAATCGCCCCCGATAGCGCGCCCTTTCGCGTGCGGATCGCTGGAACCTCTCGCGCCGAGGTAATGGAAACTATTCGGAAATTTCGCAACGAACTGACTAATCCGGTAAAGCGCAATACTAAAACTTATTTACCCTTCGCTCAGCAGCTTTACCAGTGGATGATAGCGCCGATCGAGGCAGAGTTACAAGCCAAAGGTATTCAGAATTTATCTTTTATTGCGGATATGGGGTTGCGATCGATACCGATGGCGGCGCTACATGACGGGAAAGGCTTTCTGATAGAGCGTTACAGCGTCGGCTCAATGCCGAGTCTGAGTTTGACAGATACCAGCACCACTAAGTTGCCAAATACACAAGTTCTGGCAATGGGTGCGTCACAATTTCCCAATATGAGTCCTTTACCTGCGGTGGAAATAGAAGTTTCGACAATTATCCCGCAGGAGTCGCCCAGTAAGTCTTTCTTGAACCAAGCTTTCACTCTGGCAAATTTGAAATCGCAGCGCCAGCAGTACCCTTTTGGGAGAATTCACTTGGCTACTCACGCCGAATTTCGATCGGGAAACCCCAGCGAATCGTTTATTCAGTTGTGGGATACTAAATTGCGTTTGAATCAGTTGCGGGACATGGGATGGGGCAGTCCGCAGGTTGATATGTTGGTTTTGAGTGCTTGCAGGACTGCTGTGGGCGATCGAGAATCCGAGTTGGGCTTTGGCGGGTTAGCCGTGCAAGCAGGGGTTAAATCGGCTCTAGCGACTCTCTGGTATGTCAGCGACGAGGGCAGTTTGGGATTGATGGCGGACTTTTACGGCCAGTTGAAAACTGCTCCGATGAAGGCTGAGGCCTTGCGGCAAGCGCAATTAGAAATGTTGCGCCAACAGGTGCGGATTGAAGGGGGAATATTGCGGACTTCTGTGGGTAATGTGCAGCTACCTCCGGAAATGACAAAGACAGGGACTCGGAATTTTTCTCATCCCTACTATTGGGCGGCTTTTAGAATGATTGGCAATCCTTGGTAATGAGATTTGTTTTATAGGTACGTAGTTGGGCTTGAGCCTCCTTTATCTACACGTCTCAAGAGCAATAATGATTGGCAATCAGATTTGTTTTATAGGTACGTAGTTGGGCTTGAGCCTCCTTTATCTACACATCTAAAGAGCAATAATGATTGGCAATCAGAGACGAATGTTAGATTAGCAGCTTGAACTGGCGGTGCTAACAGGATCGGCAGAGTGCCGATCGCAATTCCCGCAGCGGATGTTTTGGGCGATCGGGTGGTTTTGGCGATCGGTATGAATTCCGGCAGGCGATCGGCGCTATGCTACACTTTGAAATGTTGAACTTTTTCGCAATTCATCGTAATTTCTCCTGGCGACCTGTACGCAAAATATTACAAAGTTTTGGTCGTACCCAAACTGAATATTTAAATTAGGTCGATGTCCAATATAATTTACCTTTTAATAATTAACTCGAATTATTTAACAACACATAACATTACGCATAATTTCGTAAGGTGGGGATTGCTCGCCCTACAATTTGTATTAGATGCAATAGAAAACTGCGATCGAACTGGACGCTTCTCTCAAGTTGGAAGTACATCCGAGACATCTTCCTGCGTCAGTATCCTCGGTAACAGGGAATGTTTCGCTTACAATACACTTGTAGCATCTCACGAAAAAGAGCGATCGCACTATGGGAATGACCATCACCGAAAAAATCTTGGCCAAAGCATCGGGCCGCACCAAAGTCGAGCCCGGAGACAACATCTGGGTAGAAACAGACGTATTGATGACCCACGATGTCTGCGGGCCGGGCACCATTGGCGTATTCAAAAAGGAATTCGGCGATAATGCTAAAGTCTGGAATCCCGACAAAATCGTCTTAATTCCCGACCACTACATTTTCACTAACGATGAACGCGCTAACCGCAACGTCGATATTCTCCGCGATTTTGCCGCAGAACAAGGGATAAAATACTTTTACGACATCACGGATCGATCGAACTTCAAAGCTAACCCCGACTATAAAGGAGTTTGCCACATCGCCCTCGCCCAAGAAGGCCACACGCGCCCGGGCGAAGTGCTTTTCGGTACAGATTCCCACACTTGCAATGCCGGTGCTTTCGGACAATTTGCCACCGGTATCGGCAATACCGACGCGGCTTTTATCATGGGAACCGGCAAATTGCTGATTAAAGTGCCGGCGACGATGCGGTTTGTGCTCAACGGCGAATTGCCAGATTATTTGTTAGCAAAAGATTTGATTTTACAAATTATAGGCGATATCAGCGTTGCCGGTGCTAACTATCGATCGATGGAATTTGCGGGCGATACAGTGGAACGTTTGACGATGGAAGAACGGATGACGCTGTGCAATATGGTGATTGAAGCTGGTGGCAAAAATGGCACGGTGGCTGCGGACAAAACCACGTTTGATTACGTTAATCCTCGCACTAATGTGCCGTTTGAGGCATTTTACAGCGATGAGGGCGCTCAGTTTTATAGCGATCGCACCTACGATGTCAGCAAATTAGAACCAGTCGTCGCCAAACCGCACTCCCCCGACAACCGCGACTTGGCCCGCAATTGCAGCGATGTCAAGATCGATCGAGTTTACATCGGTTCCTGCACGGGCGGCAAAACCTCCGACTTTTTGAGTGCCGCCCGCATTCTCAAAGGAAATCAAGTCAAAGTTCCGACGTATTTAGTACCGGCAACTCAGAAAGTTTACGAAGATTTATTTGTCACCAAATACGACGGTCAAACGCTTTCGGAAATCTTCTTAGCAGCCGGCTGCATCGAACCAGCCGCACCTTCTTGCGCCGCTTGTTTGGGCGGGCCAAAAGATACTTTCGGGCGGATGAACGAACCGGAAATTTGCGTGTCTACAACTAACCGCAACTTCCCCGGCCGGATGGGGAACAAAGAAGCACAAGTTTATCTAGCTTCGCCTTACACGGCGGCGGCTTCGGCGCTGACTGGACACGTCACAGATCCGCGCGAATTCCTGCGTTAGAAAGTAGTTTGTGTGTGGTGTGCCACAACCCCAGAAGGTGCTTGTGGTATACCCTACGGGATGAATTTAAGCCTGTTGGCGCGGATGTTTTAGCTGTAAGTGCGATCGGCTTGCACAGCAACAATCAGTAAAATCGCGATCGCAAACTTAGGCAATAACCCAAGTAAATTATTCTGAATTGAATAACTACTAGATGCACAATTTATACAAAAAATCTAAGTGTTGACAATTAAATCGCACAATTGATACAAAAAATCAGCTAAGTGTTGACATTCTTTGCATAAGGTAGTAAATTTGAGCAGACTTTATTGATTTCAAATTCCGCAATCTCAGTTAAATCTATACAATTTCTAGAAATTAGAGTTAGACATTGCTAAAGGTTTCTATTAGTATGATTGCGCTGGTGGAAACAATTTGTAACTCTAACTTTTAGACTTGCAGGTTAGTCAGGGTGCATAATTAACCCTAAAACTTTAGAGAGTGTGAGCATGAACAAAAAGATAAAAATTGGAGTTGCTGAAGCTTTAGGCACTTTTGTGCTGGTATTAGGTGGATGCGGCAGTGCAGTTTTAGCTGGAGACAAAATCGGCTTTTTGGGAGTGTCGATCGCCTTTGGCTTGTCCCTCTTAGTCATGGCTTATACGATCGGGCCTATCTCTGGATGCCACATCAATCCAGCGGTAAGCATCGGCTTAGTAGTTGCTAAACTGATCGATGCTGTTTTGCTTCCTTATTATATAGGAGGTCAGATTGTCGGCGGAATTTTAGGCGGTCTTGTTTTGTATCTGATAGCATCAGGAAAACCTGGTTTTGATGCGGCGGCTTCGGGATTTGCGTCTAACGGTTTTGGAGAACATTCTCCCACGGGTTACGGACTTTTGGCAGCAGCTTTGACGGAAATTGTACTGACGGCTTTTCTATTATTTACCATCATGGGTACTACCCATCCCAAATATCCTGTCGGTTTGGGCGGAATTCCGATCGGCTTGATGTTGGTGTTGATTCACTTAGTCGGAATTCCCATCACCAATACTTCCGTCAACCCGGCTAGAAGTATTGGTGTGGCACTCTTTCAAGGAACATGGGCAATCCAACAGTTGTGGGCGTTTATTGTATTCCCGGTGATTGGTGGAATTATCGGTGTTTTGGCTTATAATTTCATTAGACCGACTATGGAAGAAATTTGATCTAGAATTAGAAATAGACTGGGTTTCTTGAAGTTTTTCTGGTGCAGGAGCGATCGGAAAACTTGAGAAACTCGGTTTGTCGATCGCACAACTCGATCGAATCCTAAGTATTCGGTAAAGGGGCGCGATGATTATTATGGTGATGGGAGTCTCCGGTTCGGGTAAAACTACTGTTGGCAAGTTGCTAGCGGAATCTCTCAATTGGGATTTTAGCGATGCCGACGATTTTCACCCGCCAGGAAACATAGAAAAAATGAGTCGGGGCATTCCTTTAGAAGATGCCGATCGCCTGCCTTGGCTGTTGCACTTGCAAGGTACAATAGACAGGTGGCTGTTGGAAAATAAAAATGTCGTGTTAGCTTGTTCTGGCCTCAAAGCATCTTACCGCGAAATGCTGTTTCGAGACAAGCAGCGAATGAAAATAGTTTATCTCAAAGGTGATTTTGAGCTATTCGCAGCCCGGTTAAAAACTCGCGAAAATCACTACATGAAAGCAGACTTGCTGTCAAGTCAGTTCGCTACTCTCGAAGAACCTGAAAATGCAATTATTATAGATGCTTCGCAGCCGTTAGAGGTAATTGTCCGCCAAATTATAAATTATTTGATGTGCGGTTAATCTCAAAATAAAACAGGTTCGTAGTGAGGACTTTAGTCCTTCTTTCGGAGGACTAAAGTCCTCACTACGAACCTATAGAGGTTTGGTGTGCTAATTTTTGTTGTACAAATACAAGAAAGCTTCTACTTCAGCCGCAGTTGGTTGTGCTGCAATGGCCCCAGGCTTCATCGCCGTCATCGCACCCACGGCACTGGCATAGGTTACAATGTTTTGGGCAATTTCTGGATCTGCTAAATTCTTAATTCCATACTTGCACAACTGCCGCACAAAACCAGCAACAAACCCGTCGCCGGCACCTGTTGTATCCTCAACATCTACTGCAAAAGCGGGGATTTTTCCTTCATTTTGCGAGAGACAATAGCCGCAACCTTTATCGCCCGCCGTCACCAAAACGCCTTCTACAGAATCGAGACGGTAGGTAATAGCTCCAGCGTCGCTAGTTCCAAACAACCATTCGGCTTCGTCGTCAGATAACTTAAGAAAATCTACTTTTTTTAATAGTTGTATGATGGGCGCTTTTGCTTCGTCTGGATTTGGCCAAAATACCGGACGCCAATTGATGTCAAGTATAATTTTAACGTCGTAACGTTCTGCTAGTTCGATCGCTCTGGCGATCGCCTCTCGACTTTCAGGGTAAGCTAATTCTAAAGTGCCGAGCACTAAAAACTCCGCATTTTCAAACAGCGCCTCGGGTATTTGGGCAGCCTGGAAGCGGGTGTCGGCAAAATCCGCAGTATCCATTTTACCAAAACCGGCAAAAGATCGATCGCCCGCTTCATTCCGCAAGACATAAACTTGCCGCGTCGGCGCACTCGGATGGCGTTGCACTCCAGCGATATCAACCCCTGATTCTTGCAATACCTGCACCAGAGACTCCCCCAATTCATCCCCACCTACAGCACCGATAAATCCCACCGCCGTCCCCAATTTAGCTAAAGCACAGGCAACATTAGCAGGAGCACCGCCAGCATATGCCGTCCAAGATTCTACCTCTTCTAGAGATACTCCTGGTTTGTCTGCTAAACAATCAAATAAAATTTCACCCAGACACAAAACGCGAGGATAAGTCATATTGATTTTAGATTTTAGATTTTAGATTTTAGATTTTAGACTAGCACCAGACTGGTCAATAATTATCTCTACCTAGATTCCCAGTAGGGAAAATTGCCAGCTATTTTGTAATAGCTGCTCCTATAATATCAGACTTACTGATAGTGGCAGTTACCCGCTCAACGCACAAGTACAGCGCGGGCGTATCAGTAGTTTGACGTGCCAACATCTGCGGTTTTTTGGGCGCGGATTTCCAGTGCGCGCAGGTAAATCTAGCATCCGCTACCCCACGTGCAAGGCTGGGTTTACACATCTTGCTGCGATTCTGCAAGCGAGTTGGTGATCCCGTGCCCGGGCCAATTTAATTTTCTCTTCATACTAGATCCCTCATCCTCTAGAATTGTATATAGGTAAATATGCACACATAGGAAAAATTTATGAACGGGAGCGTCTCTGGCACCCCTGTCACCCTGTCGGACAGAGAATTGCAAGTGGTAGAGTTAGTAGCGGCGGGATTGACCAATGAGAAAATTGCTGAGAAGTTAGAGATTAGCAAGCGTACTGTTGACAACCACATTAGCAATATCTTGAACAAGACGCCCGCTGACAATCGAGTTTCGCTGGTGCGCTGGGCTTTGCAGTGGGGGAAGGTATGTATGGAGAATATTAACTGCTGCCCTCTACCGGGGCCGATCGATAAAGAAGTATCTTAAATAGGGGTTATGGTTGGGGACAGGCAAAGAAATGATGCAAACGGCACAAGAAAAACAACTCCGCTATCAAATTCAATGCCCGGGATTGCCGCTGGCGGTGTATCGCGAAGTGGCAGCCCATTTGCGTCAAGTTGAAGGGGTGGAAACCGGTTTGATTCCGCAGCAGTCGCAGCGGTTTGATTACAGCGACAGCCAAGTTGGGGGTTTGTGGATACAGTATCCTGATGGGTTCGATTTGGCCTGCCGCGAGCGGGTCGATCGCATTTTGGCTTATTATGGCGATCGCTACGGAGCTTGGGAATTATTAAGTTAGTAGTTATTAGTTATTAGTTATTTGTTATTGGTTATTTGTTATTGGTTGTTTGTCATTCGAGCCAAATAGCAATTAATACGAAGTCACAAATAAAAATCACCAGCTCAAAAATGACGAGTAACAAATAACAAATAACAACCAACAACCAACAACTGACAACTGCCAACTGACAACTGACTAAAAAAATGAGTGCAATTAAAACTTTACCGGGAACGCGGGATATTTTGCCCGCTGAAATTCAATATTGGCAAAATATAGAAGAAGTCGCTAGAAATATCTTAAAAAAAGCGGCTTATCGAGAAATTCGGACGCCAATTTTTGAACAAACATCTTTATTTGAACGCGGCATCGGCGAAGCTACCGATGTTGTGGGCAAAGAAATGTACACTTTTAAAGATAAGGGCGATCGATCGACTACTTTGCGCCCAGAAGGCACCGCCGGAGTCGTGCGAGCATTTATTGAAAACAGTTTGTACGCGGCGGGAGACGTGCAGCGTCTGTGGTATACTGGGCCGATGTTTCGCTACGAACGCACCCAAGCAGGCAGACAGCGACAGTTCACTCAAATTGGCGTGGAAGTATTGGGGAGTGCAGATCCCCGTGCAGATGTCGAGGTAATTGCGATCGCCTGTGATATCCTGCAAGCGATCGGCTTAAAAAATTTGCGCCTCGATATCAATTCTGTCGGAAATAAGCAAGACAGACAAAATTATCGGCAAGCGTTGATTGATTATTTTACACCGTACAAAGACGAATTAGATGCGGATTCCCAAGATCGCTTGACTCGCAATCCGCTGCGGATTTTGGACAGCAAAAATCAGCGCACTCAAGAAATTGTTGCTGGTGCGCCGAGCATTTTGGAATATTTGGGTGAGGAATCGCGAGATCACTTTGAGCAAGTGCAGCAAATGCTCGCAAGTTTAGGAATTAGCTATCAGTTAAATCCGAGATTGGTGCGCGGTTTAGATTACTATACCTACACCGCTTTTGAAATTATCTCCGAGGATTTGGGAGCGCAAGCCACAGTTTGCGGGGGCGGCCGCTACGACGGTTTAGTCAAGGAATTGGGCGGCCCGGATACGGCGGCAGTCGGTTGGGCTATGGGTGTTGAGCGGTTGATTATCCTGCTGCAAAAGTTGCAACCTTTGCCAGTTCCACAATTGGATTTCTATTTGGTATCCAGGGGCGATCGAGCCGAACAGCAATCGGTATTGTTGGCTCAAAAATTGCGGAGTGCGGGCTTTAGTGTCGAGATTGATTTGAGCGGCAGTGCTTTCGGGAAACAGTTCAAAAGAGCTGACAGAAGTGGTGCAGTTGCGTGTTTGGTTTTGGGGGATGCGGAAGCTGAAAGCGAGACTGTACAATTGAAGTGGTTGGCGAGTGGCGAACAAAGTGCGATCGCCCAATCGGAACTGCTAGCCATGACAGATGAGCTAAAACAGAGGATAATGGCTGCATATTAAGTCCGGCAGGGAATGAATTCCCTGCCTCAAAGCTAAAGTCCTCTGAAGAGGACTAATTATTTTAACAATCTTCTTCTCAGTCCTCTTAAGAGGACTTTAGCTATTAGCCAGGGGTTTCAACCCCTGGCGGATCGATAAAACTACTAACTCTGATAAACTATGTTTGTAGCAACTAAAAACTCAGCCACCAAGCTCACAATCACCTGGCCGCTACTACCAGAAGATTTCCAACTACCAGATGACCCCGTGGAAGATGAAAGCCAACCATTGTTAGCCGCAGCTTTACGCCAGCCCCTAACAGAATTTCCCGAATTAATCCAGGATGCTTTAATAGTTTCCAACTTTGCCCTTTGTGCCGGCATAAGTTTCCCAGAAGCAGCCACCGACGAACAGCGAACTATTTGCAAAGCACCTGATTGGATGTACGTGAAACCCGTTAATTCCCCAAATGTCTCGCAAATCCGCCGCAGTTACACGCCACATACAGAAGGCACAATTCCCCAAATTGTGATGGAATTTCTCTCGGAAACCTACGGAGAAGAATACTCTGTTGAATTTACCTCACGGGTGGGAAAGTGGTTTTTTTACGAACAAGTAATCAAAGTCCCTAGATACGTCATATTCCGAGCAAAAACAGCTCGTTTAGAAGTTTATGCTTTGGAATCAGAGCACTACAACTTGCAAAAAACGGATGAAAACGGGCGTTATTGGATACCGGGATTAGACTTGTTTTTAGGAGTTTGGGAAGGAACCCACGAAGGCAGAACAGGCTGTTGGCTGAGATGGTGGAATCCTGAAGGCGAGTTATTGCTGTGGTCGGAAGAACGAACTGAACAAGAACGGCAACGGGCCGATCGCGAAAGTCTCCGCGCTGAAAGATTGGCCGAAAAATTGCGTCAAGCTGGGATCACATTAGATGACGAAGATTGACAATTTAAAGGCGATCGAGTCTTAGTACCTTTTGCACAGCACACCTGACAACTATTTGGTATAATCAGACTCTGGTGTTGCGGGCATTCAGCCGGCTATTGTCCCACTGCGAACTAATATGTCACTCGAACGCCTCAAAGACGTAACCTGGAAAACCAAACCGCAACTGATATCCTTGTTTTCCGGTTGCGGCGGTATGGATTTGCCGTTCCACAAAGCTGGGTTTGATGTAGTTTGGGCGATCGACTCCAATCAATACGCCTGCAAAACTTTCAGCAAAAACATTGCCGCTGTCATAGTCAACGACAGCATAGAAAACATAGACATTGCACAACTTCCCGAAGCAGAAATATGTATAGGAGGCTTCCCCTGTCAAGATTTCTCCCTAATTTGGAAGCGCCCCGGACTTGAAGGAACCCGAGGCAATTTATATACATACTTCCTCGATTTTGTCAACAAGAAAAAGCCCAAAGCTTTTGTCGCGGAAAATGTCAAAGGTTTATTAAGCGCCAATAATTACCAAGCAATCAAACAAATAATTTCCGACTTTGAAAGCATTGCACCGGGTTATTTAGTCAAACCTAAACTTTACAACTTTGCCGATTACGGAGTTCCGCAATTTCGGCAAAGAGTCTTGTTAGTTGGCATTCGGATGGATACAGGATTTGATTTCGTGCATCCTCAAGCACAATACGGGCCCAATCGCCAAAATGCTTATCGCACAGCGGGCGAAGCACTCAAGGATGTCGAGCAAGTTGTGGAAAATAACCAAAATCATCAAATTCGCGATCGCACCGTTGAAATTTTGAATCGAATCAAAGCCGGAGGAAATTTTTCAGATATTCCCAAAGATAGTCCCTACTATGTAAAAGGCATGATCAGCCACGTTTATCGGCGAATTCATCCCGATAAACCATCATCTACAATCATTGCTGGCGGAGGCGGCGGAACCTGGGGTTATCATTATCCAGAACCGCGTGCACTGACAAATCGGGAGAGGGCGAGACTGCAAACTTTTCCCGATGATTTTGTATTTGAAGGTTCTGTTACCGAAGTGCGCCGACAGATTGGGAATGCTGTACCGCCACAGGGAATCGCTGCGGTTGTTCAGTCTCTGATTCCACTATTTCAGGGCGATTATCCGAAAGTGGATTTATATAAAATGAGTGAAAAATTGCAGGCTATGTCAATTCAAGAACGATTGAAACACGCAGAATTAGAGGTGTCTGAGCAAAGTTTGGAGTTATAGCGGTTCTCAAAAAAAGTGAGGTACGTTGTTGGGCTTTAGCCCTCTGATATCTATTGCATATTAAGCAACGTCGTAAAAGTGAGGTACGTTGTTGGGCTTTAGCCCTCTGATATCTATTACATATTAAGCAACGTCGTAAAAGTGAGGTACGTTGTTGGGCTTTAGCCCTCTGATATCTATTACATATTAAGCAACGTCGCATCAAAAACTCCATTTACAGTCATACCTCATCTTTCTGATAAATGCTATAATTTGTGAAAATAGGAAGAATAAAGGCGCGATCGCCAAAATCAAGCAGAATGCGAAGCCGAAAAAGCTTGGCTGGCTGACAAAGGTCGAGAACTCGAACAAGTACAGAGTCAAATTGAGACTATTTTGAATCAGAGCGATCGCACTTAATCAATCAATCAATTCCGCTTCTTCAAAAATCTGCCGAGTTGTTAACTCAAAACCAGGCAGCAACTCATCCACAATCGGTGTATTATCCGTATAAATTTGACTCGAACCATCGGGGAAAAAGCTTCTGATTAAAATAGCTTCTGGATCGATTACCCAAACTCGCGTCACACCCGCCGCCAAATAATCTTTCGCCTTCTCTTCAAATTCCTTCATACTTTGATCGGGAGAGATAATCTCAATCACCAGTTCAGGAATTGCGGGACAAGCTTGATTCCGTCGCCAACTTTTCGGCAGACGCGCATAAGAAATGTACGTCAAATCGGGAACCGGTGCCCAATCTTTAGCCTGACGTTTTAACAAAATCGCCCATTCTGGAAGCACTCGCCCCCTTCCTCTACACCATGCACGAATTAGGAGACACAAAGCTCCCTGTAAACTGGAATGAAAAAATTTTGGAGACACTTTAGGAACTGCTTCACCATCTACAAACTCATAACATACATCTCCGTCGGGCAAAGCTAGAAATTCTGCTAAAGTGAGTTTGGTTCCGATGCCTACCATGACTCCTAGCCCTCTCGCTAATTAATTGATATGTCTATTATACAAAATTTACCAACATTCCTAGAAGTGCGATCGCCCCTCGGACTCTATTCCAAAAACAGCATAAAAATATCCCCGACTTCTTAAAGAAATCGGGGATTTAACCGCGATCGCATTTTAGCTTAGGCGTTTCACCTGTTTCTATGCCAAAACTGGCACGGGTTGTGGCCAACGTTTCATGACTTTACCAATTACAGCCAATTCTTCCATCAACTTGTCGAACTGATCCGGTGTTAACGATTGCGGCCCGTCAGACAAGGCTTTTTTCGGATTCGGGTGCACTTCTATCATCAGCGAATCTGTACCGGAGGCGATCGAAGCAAACGCCATTGAAGGTACAAACTGCGCCCAACCAGTCCCGTGACTGGGGTCAACCATAACAGGTAAGTGAGTCAAGGTTCGCAGCACAGGAACCGCCGACAAATCCAGCGTATTCCGCGTATACTGCCTGTCATAGCCGCGAATTCCGCGCTCGCACAAAATCACGTTGGGATTGCCCGCAGCCATGATATACTCGGCAGCCATCAACCATTCTTCAATGGTGGCGGAAATGCCGCGCTTCAGCAAAATTGGTTTGTCTTGAGCTCCGACTTTCTTCAACAGTGAGAAATTCTGCATATTTCTCGCGCCGACTTGTACCACGTCAGCTACTTCTACGATCGCACTTAAGTCGGCCGCATCCATAACTTCGGTGATAATTCCCAAGCCGCTAGCTTCCCGGGCCGCAGCTAGCAATCCCAAAGCACTCTCGCCGTGGCCTTGGAAAGCGTAGGGAGAGGTTCTCGGTTTGTAGGCTCCACCGCGCAAAAATTGAGCGCCAGCAGCTTTGACGCGCATTGCCGTTTCGACAATCATTTCTTCGTTTTCGACCGAGCAAGGGCCTGCTACGACTGCGATCGGGTGATTTAAGCCAATCGTCACAGTTCCCAAAGGAGTAGCAACTTCTACGGCGCTGGGTTCACCTTGGCGGTATTCCAGAGAAGCGCGTTTGTAGGGTTTTTCGACGCGCAGCACTTCTTCAATCCAGGTGCTCATTTCCCGCAGTTGCATCGGTTCGAGCTCAACGGTGTCGCCGACTAAACCCATGACGGTTTTGTAACGCCCGACGATTTTTTCTGGTGTCAAACCCCAGCTAGTGCGGAGTTCTTCGTCTAGGCGATCGATCTCGGCCGCTGGAGTGCCGGCTTTCATGACAATAATCATATTTTTTTCCCTTGGTCTGTTGCGCTAAGACACGAATTATGACACGGATTTAGTGATAAAAATAGATGGAATTGCGATCGACTGGTTTGTCGTAAGGACTTTTTTGGACTCAGCGCGAGAGACTCAGAAACCGGGTTTCTGCGTAAAATCTCGTGAAAATACGTCAATTGCCATAGAAACCCGGTTTCTCGGACTCAGCGCGAG
>NZ_JAEQDE010000058.1:23610-95683 GCF_020737865.1 Microcoleus sp. PH2017_35_SFW_U_B | reverse complement strand
TACAATTGCTAGGGAACTCATAAATCATAAGTTAGGGTGAATCCGACTTCTAAACTCTAAACCTAAACCCTGTCTACTGTCTAGAACGAAATAGCCCTGAGCACAATACTGTGGTTTACAAAAATGATGACAAGTACCGGGGAATGCCGCACCGCAACTGCATTTTGATGAATCGCGCGGATGCAGAAAGTGCTGGTATGCAAGAACATCAGCGGGTTACTGTGCAGGGAAATGTGGGGAAAATGGAAAATGTTGAGGTGATTTACGGGGCGGTTCGTGAGGGTGCTGCTTTGATGTTTTATCCTGAAGTTAATGTAATTTTTCACCCGGAAATTGAAAAGCGATCGGGCACGCCTGCTTACAAGCGAGTACCTGCTTTTGTGTACGCAGAAGCATAAGGTACGTTGTGAAAACATCTATATGTAGAGTGCGTCAAGGTACGTTGTTGGGCTTCAGCCCTCTTTCCGAATATCATAAAGAGCGCTGAAGCGCAACTACGTACCTAATTTATATGACTGACGACTATATGTATGGTGCGTCAGCTATCATTATTTTCGCAACAAACCAACAATCTCATACTGACGCACTCCTCGAATAAATGGTGCGTCAGTATCAGACTTTTTGTGCTGATTGAAAATGTCCAACCTGACGCACCCTACTACTAACTGTCATAATTAATAAAGGTACGTTGTTGGGCTTCAGCCCTCTTTCCGAATATCATAAAGAGCGCTGAAGCGCAACAACGTACCTAATTTGTCTGACGAAAAGTCAACCGTATTGAAAGCTGACGCACCCTACCACTAATTTTTGTGAATGCAAAATCTGGATTAATTATTGTTAATTTGCAAAGCTCTCCCGCGCCAAGTCCATCCCCAACCTGTTTCGGTTTTGATCGCAGATCCGATCGCAATTGCCGCAATTAACGTCCCTCCCAAACCTCCCAACCACCAGTATTTCGTCGGACACTCAGAAATTTCGGCACCCAAACGGCGCAAAGTGTAATGGTACCCAATTACGATCGCAGATAAACAGATAGTTAACAACGTAATCGGCAAATGGTAATTGCTAATTGCTAATTGGTGATTGTTAATTATGTTGGCAATTTCGCCGTTAGCCAGCAAAATAGCTAATGCCAACCACGGCATCGGATAAAGAAAGAACATAATTGCTGCCATATAAAACATCGAACCCCAACTGCGGTTAGCGCCGAGATACAGATTCTTTGTCCAGCCTTCCCACAATGCGCTCCAAGACCGATACATCCGCACGGATGCCAAATTTGACCCGGAATAAAGTCCGAGCTTTAAACTCGCACGCTTGATGCGTCTAGCTAATTCCACATCTTCGACAATTTCGCCTGCAACTGCTTCGTGTCCGCCGATTTTTTCGTAAGCCGATCGCCTAAACAGCATAAATGGGCCACCCGCAAAGGCACTGTCTGTTTTTGTAGCATCATTAACGGCTGTAAAATCGAAGCAAACAGCTAGGTTATTGAACATTAAAGGCTGCACCAACCACTCGGAAAAACACCCACAAACCAGCGCTGGCATACAGGTTAGCAGGTCTATTTTCTCGGTTTCGGCTGTGGCGATAGCGGTTTCAATCGCCCCCGGTTTCAGCCGCACGTCGGCATCGATAAATAATAGGAATTCTCCGGTTGCTTCCCGAACAGCTTGGGCGCAGGCCCAGTTTTTGCCCGCCCAATATTGGTTTTCCGGTCGCGCCTCACCTGCTAATATTTTGAGGCGGGGGTCGCCCGGCTGTTGTTGCAGAGTTTGGGCGATCGCCTTCGTGTCGTCTGTCGATCGATCGTCTACAATCAAAACCTCTAGCTTGTCAGCAGACAGGGCTGTACTCTCCAAAATGGCGATCGCGCAATCCCGAATATTCTCGGCTTCGTTGTATGCTGGTACGATTACCGAAATTTTGGGGAAGTCACCCGCCGACGGAAATAACTGCTGAGCCACACTGCCGTTGGTGCGAGGCGCATTTTTGACCGATTGGCGCAAATTCTTGGTGTAAGCTCTACTGACTATGAGAGAAAAAATTACCAGGGTTAACAATATCAAAGCGAACTGACCTCAAAATTTACGTGCACAATTTGTGTCCTTAAATATTAAAAAATATTAAAACAAAAAGCTAGTCGATCGCCCAAAAAGTTATTTTCAGCATCTCCTTTGCTATAATTTGTGAGCATCTTTCGGCTCTACCGCAGCAAGGGGCAAGACCCCTCACCCAGTCTGAGACCGAAAAGCCGAGGATAGATATCAGTTGTCAGAGGATCTTGCAATGGGCGAATTTGTTTCAGTGGATGTGTTTGCGAATACCATAGCGATACTCGGTGCTTTGGGTTTTTTCTTTTTGGGATATCAAGCTTTGCAGATGTTGAAAAAATAAAGTATGGCAATTGTCAGAGGGAACATCTCATTTTTGCAAAAAGCATTTTTATACAGTGCTGTCCCCTCTCGCGTGCTATGTATAGTACGCGAGTTCTTAAGATCCCACTACAAATGCGATCGCACAGATGCACCCATCGTCAGGTGAGTGAGGTACGGATTGGTAATGGGTAATATGCGATCGATCGTGAGTGATGGGTGATGGGTAATGAGTGATTGGCTGGCGAGTACCTCCCTTGATTGACAATCGCTATATCAGTCAATTGAGAATTCGGCAAATCGTTGTAGAGAAATACAGTTAAATGCTTCTCTGGTGGGCATCGAACCCGCCACAAAATAGCAATTTAAATCTCAAATCGACTGACCTAGTTACAACTAAAAACTGCCTGCTGTGAAACTGTTTCTTGCGAAAATCAACCAAAAAAAGGCTGCGTTATTATCATGGTGAGCCAACTTTTAGATGGACGCTATCAAGTCATTGAAGTCATAGAAACAGGAGAATTTGGGCAAACCTATCTGGCCAAAGATACTCGTCGCCCCGGTGAACCGCAGTGCTTTGTCAAGCACCTGCGTCCCGGTACCAGCGAGCCCAAATTAATTAATACTACGCGCCGTCTTTTCCAAAAAGAAGCAGAAGTTCTAGAAAAGCTCGGTCAACACGACCAAATCCCTCAGCTATTCGCTTATTTTGAAGAAAATGAAGAATTTTTCTTAGTAGAATCCTTTATTGCCGGTCACTCGCTATCCACAGAGATTGTACCGGGAAAGCCGGTTCCCGAAGAAAAAATTATTCCTTTGTTGAAGGAACTATTAGAAATTTTAGTGTTTGTACACGGACAGGGAGTAATTCACCGAGATATTAAACCAGCAAATTTAATCCGTCGCTATGCAGACAACAAGTTAGTTTTGATTGACTTTGGCTCGGTGAAAGAAATTCACATCGCTCAAAGACAAGCACCGGTAACTGTGCGGATTGGGACGCTGGAATATATGCCGATCGAGCAATTTCAATACAACCCGCAACTCAACAGCGATATCTACGCCTTGGGAATGATTGGCATCCAAGCTATGACGGGTTTGCCGGCTTACGATTTGCCGAAACTGCGGGATTTGAAAAATTCTAATCGAGGCGAAATTGTTTGGCGCCATTTAACCTCCTGCTCCCAAGCGCTGGCCGATGTTTTGGACAATATGGTGCGCTACGATTTTCGGGAGCGCTACCAGTCGGCGGCGGAGGCTTTGGCCGATTTGCGGAAAATTGGCGATCGATCGCGCACGCGGGTACCCAAACTCACAATCTATCGCGAAGAAGTCGATCGGCGCAGCAGCAGTCGCGGTGACATTACAGTCGTCGGTCGCAGAATATTAGAAGAATTGCGCGTCAGTTTGGAATTGCAACCAGAAGAAGCAGAGGCGATCGAAGATGAGGTATTGAACCCTTACCGCAAATACAGGGAAAAAGGCGAACGCTACGAACAATCGCTGCAAGAAACCATGCAGCAAGAATATCCTTTTTCTGCAAACACTCGCGAGGAATTAAAACGGTTGCAGCAAGTTTTAGGGCTTACCGACGAAGATGCGGCCAGAATCGAAGAATTAGTCGTTCCTAAATCTTTATTCGGTAAATTGTACAAGGCGATCGCGATCGTGTTGGAAGGACACCGCAACCCCAACGCCATTGTGCCCCCAGCCAGCAGCACTCTTCCACTGGGAGTGCAGGCAATTCCGGCGGCATCCCCAGAGGTAAATTTGAACGGAAAAGGGAGTTTATCCATCGCCCCAGACAGCACCAGCGCCTCAGCAATTGTCCCCAAAGAACCTCGCAAAATCAATCCTTATATCGCCGGAGCAACGATTGCAGCCCTCTTAACTGCGATCGGCGGAATTTACGGATACCTCAAATGGCAAGAAAGACAGCAGCAAGTGCAGCAAGAAACCCAACAATTCAATCAAATCGAAGCTTTTTATCAAGAAAGCAATTATGAAGGCTGCATCAGCCAAATCCCAACAATTGCCAAAACTTCCAGCACCTATACCTCCGCCCAAAACTTACAACAAAAGTGCCAAGCAGGTCTCCAATGGAAAAACGCCAAAGTCAAAAACTTCGCCCAGCATTCAGATGCAGTTGGATCTGTTGCTTTTAGTCCAGACGGCTTAATGTTAGCCAGCGGTTCCAAAGACAAAACCATCCAAATTTGGGATTTAGCCACAGGCAAATCGATCCGCACTTTCCCAGGAGATTCATCCACCGTTTGGTCGGTTGCTTTCGATGCAAAAGGTACGAAACTAGCCACAGGAACAGGTTTTTGGAGAGTCATGTTGTGGGATTTAAAAACAGGTCAAGCTACTCGCAGTCTCGATCATAGTGCCTCTGTTTGGTCAGTCGCTATCAGCCCCGACGGACAGCTCGTTGCTAGCGCCAGCGGAGACAAAACCACCAAAATTTCCGATGCCACAACGGGCAATTTGCTCCAGAATTTACCAGATCACACAGATTTTGTTTATTCTGTTGCTTTCACTCCCGATGGCAAAAATTTAGTTAGCGCTTCTAAGGATAAAAAAATCACAATTGTCGATGTAGCAACAGGGAGGTTGCTCAAAACTATTGAAGGACACGGCGACGCGGTGAGGTCTGTGGCAGTTAGCCCGGACGGAAAGACAATTGTTAGCGGCTCCTACGATGAAAGCATTAAAATCTGGAATCTCGAAAGTGGAGATTTAATTCGCTCGATCAAGGGACATTCTGACGATATTGTTTCGGTTGCTATCAGCCCGGACGGGAAATTTATCGCCAGCGGCAGCAAGGATAAAACCATTAAAATTTGGGACTTTGATACCGGAGAATTGCTGAATACTTTGACGGGACATACCGATGAGGTTTATGTAGTGACTTTTAGTCCCGATGGCAAAACTATTGCTAGCGGCTCTAAAGACAATACTATTAAGTTGTGGCTGAGATAATAGACTTGAATTGCAAAAATCGGAAAACACCCTGAAATTATCTGCGTTTATCTGTGTTTATCTGTTTGACATCTGCGGTTTATAGTCTGATTTGTAGTAGGGTGCGTCAGCCAATTCTGGTTCCTCACCTGAAAATTAGGCTACTCGCTGACGCACCCTACAATATCGACTAAGCAGAGCGGTTTTATTGTCGTCAGACAAATTAGGTACGTAGTTGCGCTTTCAATTAATTGCAGTAGTTTAACTCTTTTTCTAAGGATTTGGGAAAGTGCCAAGCAGGAGTTTCTATTGTGTCCTCAGTGGGATAAATTTCACTTAAATCCTCTCGACTTTGGAAAAAGTAGTAGAGGTTAGCCACAGTTAAATCGGATATTTCTTGCCAGTTCGAGACCGCTAAAGCTGGATAGCCAGTTGCGATCGCCTGCTGGCACACATAAAACTCGTATCCCCCGCGCAGTTCCGGCTTCAGGGCGAAGGCTAGCTGGTCGCGCAAGGATAGAAAGTGAGACTTTTGCTTTAAACTTTGATAAAGTGAAGGTTCCGCAGTTAATACCGCGAATGTCGTGTGGATGCTGCTTTTTATATGATGGTCGCCGCTGAGTTTATCTAAACTAGCTAACTGGTGCTGCTCTTTGGGAGACAAAGTTTGCATCCAATCTACCTCGTTTTGCCAAAATTCTATTACACTTAGATCGTGACCGAGAATCCTGGTAACTTCTGGAAATAAAAAATCTAGTTCAGATTCCGATTGACATCCTTTCACAACAGTGAGAAGATCGTGACGAATTTTTGATTGAAGTTTGAGCAGGCGATCGCTGACTATATCGTAAGCCCGCTGCAACTGAAACGTAATGCCCAGCGCCAGCTCGATCGCCCAAACACATTCCATTTGCCGGAGCTTTCCGGCAGAACACAGCCCCTCCAACAAACCGGGACGATCGTAAATTTTTAAAGCCTCAAACAGCATATCTCGCCCGTTATTAATCTCCGAATTCCGCAGCTTGAGATCCGGCACTGTCAGGGCTGACTGGCAGCGTTTAATAGCTTTAGAAAAAATATCGTAACCGTTAACCAGTTGCTGGCGGTGCCTTTGAAAATTAGAGTCATGAGCCACCTTAAAAATCTGCTGAATTACCTCTACTCCCTTATCTTTGAGGATATGCCTGAGATCGATAAACCCGTCTTTAATTTTGAGCTTCTGGTGTTTTGCCTCATCTCTGATTTTTAATACTTGTTCGAGGTTTACTGCTGACAAAACTGTACTCGATACAGCCCCAATACCAATGACGGCAGCAGTCGCTTGCATCACTGCCAAATTAATTTTGAGACAGTTAAGCATTCTGTATATTTTCTGAAACCCCTGGTGACTTTGAGCAAGCTGCAAGGGCGCGACTGTCACGTACACGGGAGCTATCAGCGGCTGTACGGGCCCGCCTCCGCCTAAGTGTGAGAGCAATCCTAGAACTCCGCGATCGCATAGAGTTGTAGTTGTTGATTGATAAAATATTTTGGCAATCTCCACAAACTCCCCTGTCACCGGATCTCTAGCTGCGGGGAGCAATTTTCCAGTTGTGGTGGCAGGCTGTACGAGGTTGCCAGTATTGAGCCTAGCCTGAGTTGTAGGGGTGAATACATAATCCATGTTGTGACACCAGTTTAAAACAAGAATGCAACTGTAGGCCCGCGCTCCAAACCCTGATAGTTATCAGTCATTCCCATTCCCAATTCTAAAATCTAAAATCTAAAATCTAAAATGGTCTGACTCAGTTTGCATTCCAAAAGGGAGATGTTCTGTATTGTATGCTATTTAGGGAAAGGAGGGATGAAACGAAATGAATGAGTATCTCAAGGTATTCCAGGCTATTACCCAGTTTAGCGATCGATTGCTCGCAGATGAATATCAATCCGTGGAGATTAAACAGTCAGCTACCCACCTCAGTCTAGACGTGGAACCTTGTATTCAGGAAATCAAGCAATCAGCCCTCAGACTCAAGGCGTTAGCTCACGTATGTTTCAAAGATGTATCTCAGGCTGAGGATGTCTGGAATAGCAAGCCGAGAATTGCTAAAGCATCTGCTGTTGATGTCTGGGAGCAAATTGGCGAACTAAGCGGATGCGACGTGAGAATTCGCAGTTTGGGAAAACAAGGCAAATATGATGCTATTGTTAAAGTTCGCAAATCGTGGAGCGACAAAGCTACAAAGTTAAAAAATAAGTGGTTTTTGTGGGATCAAAACCAGCAAGTGTTTAAAAAAGATTCTATCGGTTTTTATGACAAAGATAATTTGTACAAAGAATTGCGAAATGAAGTAGACTACCAAGGCGAACGAGTAATTTTAATTGTGGAGAATGAACTCAATTCTATCTTTAAAGAATTACAATCTATTGATATAGAAAAAGTTGAATATTGTATAGAATGCTTCGATTTCAAGAGTCAATCGAAATTTAGAGAGCGACTGCAATCAATAGGCGGCGAGATTGTATCGAAGTTTACGGAACCTCTGAGATATTTGCCGGAGTCTTATATGAAGACTTTTAAAGAAACTCTGAGAGATCCTGTAGAAACTCTGGTTCATAAAAGTAAAATGGGAATCAGCTTGAGCGATTTTGAAGAGTCTTGTAAAGTGATTAGCTCAATCCTGGATGATTTAATTTTAGCAATTTTTGAGGAGCGCATGAAACTGGGAATTCAAACAGTTGAAAAAGCGATTATGTTCTACAATAATTTTTTAGAGAAGCAGGCGCGGTACCAACTAGAGACAGCCCAACAGCGCGCGGCGGAAAAGGATTGGATTGAATACCAGCGGCAGCAACTCAGGGAAGTCGAGCAGTATATTGAATCAGTCATTAGTCATTAGTCATGGGGCATGGGGCATGGGGCATGGGGCATGGGGCATGGGGCATGGGGCATGGGGCATTGGGCATTGGGCATTGGGCATTGGGCATTGGGCATTGGTAATTGGTAATTGGTAATTGGTAATTGGTAATTGGTGTTTTAACTATAGAACCCATTTGAGATCTGATCTATTTTGCGTAAATCTGAGAAACCGGGTTTCTCTCTATATTTCTCGTCATCCAACCCAAAAACTCGTAGAAACCCGGTTTCTCGACATGAGCGTAAATCTCAGCAACGGGTTTCTCTCTATATTTCTCGTCACCCAACCGAAAAACTTAAAGATGTCAAATGGGTTCTATAGTGCGAGTTTCCCGATCGCCAGGAGAGTACGGTGTCGAGCTTCGCGATCGCTAGGAGAGTACGGTGTCGAGCTTCGCGATCGCTATGGAGGAGGCGAGCGGGGACGCTCGCACTGCTCTCGGACAATTATTATTCCGATGCAAACGGAAGGATGTAACTAATGACTAATGTCTGCTGAATCCACGCAAAGATAGATACAAGCCACCCAATTAAGTCATAGACCTAAAAAAGTTTAGACTTGAGTTCAATCTCCCAGTAAATGCTGTGGAGTTAATCTAAAATCTCAGCTCTAAACTCTAAAATCTAACATCTCAAATCAAAAACCTAACATCGATTGACCGCTGAGTTCGTAAACGATCGCACCCAAAGACGCCAAACTAGCCAAAATCAGCATCCCAGCGGGCATAAACTTGCGAGTTTTGACCAGCCGTACAATAAAAACTACTACTAAAACAGCGGAAATTGCTGCTGCTAATGTTAAACCCCAAGTTTGTCCCATGAGTTGTGCGGTGCCGGCAAAAATTAGCAGCGAACCGCTAACGAGGCCGGAAATGAGCGAGGCTTGGCTTTTGGCTTTGATGTAACCCATGATGCCGCCAATTAGTGTCAAAACGCCGTAGCCGATCGCCGCTGCTGTACCTAAATTCATTTTTAATTCCCCAATTTTCACTCTTTGCATCTCAATTTATACAGCGAGACCTGCAATTCCGGTCACAAATTGTTAGAAAATTTATTAAACCCAGTCCAGATATCTAACTGTTATACAATTGGCATTATGTCAGCCCTAACTTCTAGTGCGATCGCCCAAATCCGTTACCTCCAACGCCAAGCAGCATCCCTGTTGCTATATCAATCAGTTCTCCAAACCCGCGCAGGTCAAGCTTTTCTCGACTTGCTGCAAGCTCTCCACCACAGCGAACTCAGCGGTGTAGAGTGTCAGGTAGCTTACGGTAACTGGTTCAAAATTCAAGCTGCTCAAAATTTGAGCTGGAAAGATTCCCTGATTTTGCAAATTCTCAAAGACGAAAATCCATTTTCTCGCCAAGCTCAGCAAACAGATTTTGCGAGTTTGTCGCCCGCTTTAGTCGAAGCAGCCAGACATGATTTACAAGTGCTGCAAAATATTTATGACTGCACCAGCGAGCAGTTGAGTAAGTGGGTGCGAGTAGCGGGTCAACTTGACTCAGTTCCTCCCATTTGGTATTGCGAAAATGTACTAGAAAACGCCGAAAAGCCACTGCACGGAAAACTAGAAAAATGGTCTAGCGCTGCGGAATCTTTGGCAGAATATTACCGACAGTTTGGCACGGGTTTGTTTGCAGAGTATCGTGCTTTTGGGTGGAAGTCCGGGCAGTTAGCGAGTATTCCGCATCCCGATCGCATAAATTTGAAAGAGTTGGTTTGCTGCGATTGGCAGCGGGATGCTCTGGTGAAAAATACAGAGTTTTTGCTGGCTGGTTATCCGGCTTTGCACGTCTTGCTGTACGGAAGTCGCGGCTCGGGTAAGTCTTCGTTGGTGAAGTCGCTGTTAAATGAATTTGGATCTCGCAATTTGCGATTGATTGAAGTATCTAAATCGGATTTGCAAGATTTAGCGCTAATTGTGGAGAAGTTGCGGGGAGTTCCTCAAAAGTTTATTGTTTTTGTAGACGACCTTTCATTTGAGGAAGATGATGATGCTTTTAAATCCTTGAAAGTTGTTTTAGAAGGAAATGTCACCGCCCGGCCTCAAAATGTAGTTGTTTACGCCACATCTAATCGCAGGCATTTAATTCGAGAGTTTTTTGATGACAGGCCTCGCCCTCGCGACGGTGATGAAGTTCACGCTTGGGATACCGTGCAGGAAAAACTCTCATTTAGCGATCGCTTTGGCTTGACTTTAACTTTTGAACCTGCGGATCAAAACACTTATTTAACAATTGTCCGACATCTCGCCGAACGAGCTGGCATCAAGCTCGCTGTTGAGGATTTGGAACACCGCGCTAAGGAATGGGCAACTCGCCGCAACGGGCGCTCTGGAAGGACTGCGCGGCAGTTTGTTGATTTTCTGAAAGCTGATTTAGCTTTGTTTGACAAGTAGATTGTCTGCGCCCTTAGAGCGAGTTTTACCAGAAAAAATTGGTTTAAAGCCTCTCCCTTTTATGGAGAAATTAAAATCAGACGATTCATATCTATTCCGGTTGCACCGTCAGGTGATGTTGACTGTTAACTGTTGACTGTTTAAACAATACCGATGCAACCGGAAACGATATCATTGAGTCATTAGCGCGAGCGTCCCCGCTCGCGAACGTTATTAGTCATTAGTCGCTCAACTGTCAACTGTCAACTGTCAACCGTCAACCGTCAACTGACAACTGTCAACTGTCAACTGTCAACTGTCAACTGTCACCCGCCCTTACAGCGCCGAAGGAAAAAATTAAAAATCTTAATTTTTTCATAATTTTAGTAATAATAAATAATTCAGCAGATTTGATATAATTGTTGAAATCCCCAGCCAAGGAAGCTTCCAAAGCCAGAGCCCATAGGGACTCCGTGAATCCACTACTAAAGAATGAGGAAAGTATTATGGGTTTATTTGACAAAGTATCGCAGACTCGCCAACAAACTGATGTCACGTTAGGGCCTGCCGAAGCATTTGCGGCGATCGCGCTAATTGCCGTAGCAGCCGACGGTTACATCAATGACAGCGAAAGTAAAGCGATTAGCATGACACTATCTCGGATGCAACTTTTCCGCAGCTATCCAGATGATGTGATGCGAAAAATGCTCGATCGGCTGCTGAACATTCTGCAACGGCAAGGAGTTCAGGTACTGTTTAATGCGGCTTTGGCAACACTTCCCGACGAACTTAAAGAAACAGTTTTTGCTGTGACAACTGATATTGCTTTAGCAGATGGCGAGGTTTCAGAAGAAGAAGAACAACTTTTGAACGATCTTTACTGTGCATTGGATCTTTCCGAAGAAATTGCCCTCAAGATTATAGACGTGATGTTGATTAAAAACAAAGGTTAAGAAAGCAGGGGCAGGGGCAGGAGTGAGGAGGGTGAGTTTGAGAAGATCAAAAATTAGCGCCTGCTTAGTTAGGCGATCGCTGCTGCAAAAGTGCTGGTTTACCGATATGATGGTTGTTCAACAGTTGACAGTTGACAGTTGACAGTTGACAGTTGGAGAGCGACCTCTATCTAGAAGCCTGAGTATTGGAGTAATGAATAGCCCGATCTTAACTTCTCCCTCAAAGGGTTCTGGCTTTCAACCAATTCTTTCTGGTAAAATTCAGCTTTAATTTGCGATCGCCCGCGACTACCTCAAATGCCTTTTACTTACACCCGCACTGTGCGCTTTCAAGATACCGATGCTGCTGGAGTCGTTTACTTTGCAAACGTTTTGGCGATGTGCCACGAAGCTTACGAGGCATCTCTAGCAGCATCAGGAGTCAATCTCAGAGCATTTTTTGGCGATCGAGAGGTTGCATTTCCGATAATTCATGCTAGTGTAGATTTTTATCGTCCACTATTTGCGGGCGATCGGCTGACGATTCAATTGACGCCCACACAAGTTGCAGGCGATGAATTTGAAATTGCCTATCAAGTATTTTCAGGGGAAGTTGCAGGCAGAAGCTGGGCTAAAGCTCTGACTAAGCACGTCTGCATCGATGCAGTTAGCAGAACCAAAAAACAGCTATCTGAAGACTTAATGCAGTGGATGAGGCAATTTGAGAGTTGAGATTTTAGATAACTTCAATATTTAAATAATAGCAGGGAATGACAGTCAAATTTCTGTTTAGTTTAAAATTTCTTCTGACTTATTTATATTAAGTAGTTCCACTTAATTAAACGTAAATACAGATGACTTAAAAACCAGCTCTATAAGAAGCATTCTTCCTTCTTCCGACTTCCCTCTTCCTGATGACTGATAACGTTCGCGAGCTATAGCCTTTCTCAAAGAGATGAGGTATAACTGACAGCCTCTATAACCCTGAAAATAAGAGGGCTGAAGCCCAACTACATACCTCACCTTTCCGAGAAAGGCTATATACGAGCTCGCGCTACTGACTACTGACTACTGACTACTGACTACTGACTACTGACTACTGACTACTGACTACTGACTACTGACTTCTTCCTTCTTCCTTCTTCCTTCTTCTTATGACAAATCGCAATTATGCCATAGTCGGCACGGGAGCTTTAGGCGGATTCTACGGTGCTAGACTGCAAAAAGCTGGTTTAGAAGTCAATTTTTTGCTGCGGAGCGATTACGAGCGCGTCAAAAAACATGGTTTGATTGTCGAGTCTCCCGAAGGCGACTTCACCCTCCCGCAAGTCCGCGCCTACCGCGACGCGCACAAAATGCCTAAGTGCGACGTAGTAATTGTCGCGTTGAAAACAACTCAAAATCACTTGTTGCCAAAACTTTTGCCTCCTCTATTAAAGGATAACGGCGCGGTTTTAGTATTGCAAAACGGACTGAATACCGAACCGGAAGTAGCTAAAATTGTCGGTGCAGAACGAGTGGTGGGCGGGCTGTGCTTTCTCTGTTCTTATAAAGTCAGCCCCGGTCATATCTGCCACCTAGATTACGGTACGATCACGCTAGGCGAATATGCCAAAGACTACAAAGCCATCGGTATTACTGATAGATTGCACCATATTGCTAGGGATTTTAAACGCGCTCACATTCCGATTAAAATGAGCGAAGATTTGCTATTGTCTAGGTGGAAAAAGCTGGTTTGGAATATTCCTTATAACGGGCTCTCTGTGGTTTTGAATGCGAGAACCGACGAACTGATGGCGAATCCGAATACTCTGATTTTAGTTGAGCAAATCATGAGGGAAGTGGTAGCAGGGGCCAAAAGTTGCGATCGCATTATTCCCGATGATTTTATCCCGCATATGCTGGAATACACTCATAAAATGAAGCCTTACCGCACCAGCATGAAAATCGATTACGATGAATCGCGTCCTCTGGAGGTTGAGGCAATTTTTGGCAATCCCATGCGGGTAGCCCAAAAAGCAGGTATTAAGTTGCCACAAATAGAGGTACTTTACCAAATGTTGAAGTTTGTGGATGTTCAAAGGCAAGAAGCTGAGAAGACGAGAAGGCTGTTAGGTGTGGATTAATTGGGAATTGGGAATTGGGAATTGGGCATTGGGCATTGGGAATTGGGAATTGGGCATTGGGCATTGGGCGGGTTTTTGAGATTTCTCACTTGTGTTGTAGATATTGATGAACCCGCCCTAGGGAAATTATTGTCAAATTCGGTTAATACTATTGATTCGCCAGAGATGATACCGCAATTTCTTGTAATTGTTCTCGATTGAGTTTGCCTTGAGCATTTCGAGGCAATTGTGCGACGAAAACCCAATTTTTTGGTCGCTTAAATTTGCTCAACTTATCTTCTATTGCTGCTTGTAAGTTTTTGACAGTAACTTCGGAATTAGCGGGAACGCAAACAGCCGTAACGACTTGCCCCCAATCTTTGTCTGGTAAGCCAATTATAGCAACATCTGCCACTAAATTGGTATTCTTAATGGTGGCTTCGACTTGGGCAGGAAATACGTTTTCTCCGCCTGTGATAATCTTGTCGCTGCTACGTCCGATGATATTTAAGCAGTTATTTTTATCAAAAAATCCTAAGTCATCTAGTTGGAAATATGGGCGATCGCCAAATCGTTCAGGATAATAACCCAAGGCTAAAGATTTAGCATCAACGCTAATATTCCCAATTTGATTGTAGCACAAAATCTCGCCGCTTGCACTGCGAATAGTTATGTTCGCGTGAGGTAAAGCTTGACCAGAAGTGTTATTTCCCGCGAGAAAATCTTCGGGTTTGAGTGTAGCAATTTGCGAGGCGGTTTCTGTCATGCCGTAAGTCGGCGCTAATTTGATTTGATTCTTTCTAGCTGTGGCTAAAAGTTCGGGCCAAGCGGGAGCACCGCCTAAAAGTACGGCACGAAACTGGGATAGCCAATTAGTTGTATCTGGGTTTTGCAGCAGCCGTTGCAGTTGAGTTGGTACTAAAGAAATGAAAAATTCTTCGGGTTCGACATCGGATTTTTCGCCTGCTTCTAGTGTTTTGAATGATGCAATTGCCAGTTTTCCTCCGGTTGTGAACGATCGCATAAATTGCATGAGACCGCTGACGTGGTATAATGGTAATACGCAGAATGAGTTAATTTTGTCAAGGTTAAAATATTGTTGAAAACCTTGGACTGAGGCTGTGAGGGTTTCCCAAGTGTGGATGGCAAAACGGATTTTTCCCGAGGAACCTCCGGTAGGAATCATTATTGTAGCTAATTCGTCTATTTCGGGTGAAGGTAATTCTCGTGAATGATGGAATTCCGGCGAATGATTGAGTCCCGGCGAATGATGGAATCCCGGCGAATGATTGAATTCGGGTGAATGATGGAATCCCGGCGAATGGAATTCGCGGCTATACAAACGAAGTCCGCCTCCGCGGACTGGGAGAGGGGGAAATGTGTTTTTAAGATTAGTATTTTGTCCCCAAATTAGTTCGGGTTGGACTAAATCAAAGACTTGTTCCCATTCTTCTTTTACCCAGTTGGGATTGCAGAGAAAAATTTGGCATTTGGCGGTGCGGGCGGCGATGAAACTGGCAAGAAATTGCAGGGGTTCTGGTTCGGCTAGGCAAATTTTTAGGGGTGTTTCTCCTGTTTGATTTTGGGTGATTTGTTGCAATTTCCGATCGACAATTCGAGCAAATTCGCCGCTGTCACCACCGATTAGCCAATTGTCGGGGAAGTCAAAGGGAAGATTCAGAGTATTTACTGTGAGATTTTCTGCCATAGATGCTGTAACCAGGTGTCTTGATTGTCGTCGAACCAGCTATCGGTACCGAAGCCTAGTGCTCTATTATTTAGAGATAATTTTGTTGCTAAGTTTAAGGCGGCTTGTCTGCCAATTTTAGTTTCAAATACTGATGAGAAAACTGCGTCTATATTGTGAGTTTGACAAAATTTGCGGAGTTGGGATGGGGAACCGCCAATCGCTGGTTTGATGACGAAGATTCCCCGCCAGCCTTGGTTGTAGCATTCTTGGATGCGATCGAGATTGGCTGCGGATTCGTCTAGGGCGATCGCCGTTGTATAAGTAGCATTCAATCGTACCATTTCTGGGAACTGTGCGATCGCCAGCGGCTGTTCCAAAAATTCAATCTGGGCGGCCAAGTCGGGTGTTGCTGTCACGCTATCGCAAGCTTCCAGCCATTTTTCAGCCTGGGAGTAGGTGAGTCCCCCATTAGCATCTAAGCGCAAAAGTGCTGTTTGGCGATCGGCTAAATCATCCATTGCTGCGATTAGCTGCTGAAAAATCGTTAATTCTTCCTCAATTACAGCAACGCCAATTTTCCATTTAAACGTGCGATATCCCTCCAACCAAAGCATTGGTAAAACCTGCAAAGCTGTTTCACCTGCGGGTAATAAACCGCTACACTGATTTTTCGGAATTTTGTCTTGACGAGGCGTATTTTCGATTGCTTGGCCCAGATTTTCCCAAGCTGACTCAAAGCCAAATTGACAGGCTGGTAATTCAGCGGAAATACTGAAGATTATTTCCTCTGAAATATTAGCAGGTAACTGTTGACAAAAATCTAATGCTTGGTCAAAAGTTTCCGAACCAAACCAACTCAGCGGGGCAATTTCTCCCCAGCAAATGCGACCATTTTCGTCAATAAGCCGCAGGATGATTCCTTCTCGCATATCCCAGATGCCGTGACTTGTTTGTAGCGGGCGCTTAAATTTTCGCTGATAGGTGCGAAACTCAAATTTATATAGCATTTGTTTTTTAGTCGATTGTCACCAAGGCCAAAGAAACCGGGTTTTTTACCTAATTTGTCGGTAACAACGAATAATTTTCGTAAAAAACCCGGTTTCTGACTACCCGTTAATCATCACTAAGGCCAAAGAAACCGGGTTTTTTACCTAATTTGTCGGTAACAACGAATGATTTTCGCAAAAAACCCGGTTTCTGACTACCCGTTAATCATAAAATTGTCTCACAACTGATGCAAAGTCATCAATATTTTCAAAATGGATATTGTGACCAGCGTTTGGTATAATCTTGAGAGTAGCAGCCGGACACAAGCTGGCAATTTCTGCATTGATACGTTGAAATTTATCATCATCTTCTCCCGCTAGCAAGAGAATGGGGATTTGATTTTGGGCGAGTTTTTCCCACAGAGAGGGCTGGTGGCCAGTTCCCATGTTGCGGAGGGATTTTGCTAATTCTAAGGGATTGTTTGCTAAACGGCTTTCTATGAGTTTCTCGAATTTGGGGGATTTTTTTAATGATTTGAATAAAGGGCGGTCGTACCAGTTTAAGATAAAATCTTTGATGTTGCTATTTTCGAGGTTTTGTGCTGTTTGTGAATCGGCTTGCCGTCTGTGCGATCGATCTTTTTCACTCTTCAATCCCGGAGAAGCTGACTCTAATACGACTTTCTCGAATCTTTCAGGAAAATGTAATGTCATGTACAGCGCCAATCGCCCGCCCATTGAGTAGCCCAACAACAAACATTTGTCTATTTGTAAGTCATCTAATAAGTGAATCAATGCTTGGGCTGTATTTGACATATTGTAGCAACTTTCGTCGCCGCTGACTCTGGTTTGTCCGTGGCCGGGAAGGTCAACTGCTAGACAACAATAAGTTTGAGATAGTAAGGAAATGATTTGGTCAAAGTCTTGACTGTCGCCCGTGAATCCGTGGAGTAATAAAATTAGTGGCTGATTTTTTTTTCCAGTTAAAGAATAGTAAAATTGATATTTTTTAGATTTGTTCATCTACACCATTAAGCTCCTATTTTTATTACAATATCATTACTAGGTTGTCAGGTATCAATCCAGTATATTCTATTGCCACCGATTTTCCATTCCTTAATGAAAGCTTACTATGAATTTCATCGCGTTCTATTGCATGGGCTAAAACTTCACCTCGAATCACGCTTAATTCTTCATCTAATTCAGGATTGACGATGAGTACCCACTCATCAGGATACAGACTAAAAATTTCTTCTAGGGTGAGGATTGGGCTAGTTTTTACTGGCGTACTCATGATTTCCTTCTCGTTGTTTTCGATTCAATATCAAACTGTTTGTAGTAAGGACTTTAGTCCTTATTGACTAAAATCTTGCAGAGAGGGCTAAAGTCCTGACTACGAACCATAGTTCTATTTTACCGAAATTCTCGATAATCGCCCAAACTACAGCACAAACCCCAGCGCTAGCAGCAAACCGCTCGTAAAATGCAGCGCCACTGCGATAAACTTAGAGTTGCTGACCTTTGCGGGTTGGTCGTGATAGTTTGCGACATGGCGGCAAAGGTCGATCGCAAAAAACAAACTTCCAAAAATCAACAGCGTCCAAATTGGGAACATTCGCAGCGCCACAAACAGCACAGTCAAAGCATAAACGCTGCCGCACAACCACTGCAACAACTGCACACCTTTTTTCGTACCAATTCGGACAATCGGCGATTTTTTACCCGCCGCCAAATCGTCCTCAACTTGATGGAAGTGAGAACAAAATAAGATGATACTCGTAGTAATTCCCACTATTGCCGAACCTGCGAAATTAGTAGCAGACCAAGTTTGATTTTGACTGTAATAAGCAGCAGCTAAAGCTAGCGGCCCGAAGGTAAAAAAGCAAATAATTTCGCCTAAACCCTGATAGCCCAAACGAAACGGCGGCCCTTGATAAGTGTAGCCGAGGGCGCAGCACAAAACTACTAGCAAAATTACTGTTGGGTCTTTTTGCCACCAGGAAATACCGCAGATTCCCGACACTCCGATTGCTAAAAATAGATTGGCAAGCCAGAAAATTAAAGCTTTATTTCCGGTTAAGTTTACCAAGGAATGTGCTTTATTTTTGTCTATCCCTGTTTCCGAGTCAAATACATCATTGGTGAGATTCAGCCATGCTATAATTAAAATGGCTGAAATTAAAAATGTCGAAAAAATTGACGCATTAATCGTTTGAGTTTCGGCAAAAGCAATTGCAGTTCCTACTGAAATAGGAATAACAGCAACGCTGTACATGGGCGGCTTGATTGCCGCCAGCCACAATTTACTATTTGAACGCTCAATTATCTTTGTTGTCATTACACAAACTTGATGCAATTGATAGCAGCTCAGTAATTTTACAATTTTATTGGTGAAGAATGTCTGCTAAGTCTCCGCTTGAGTGCGCCTCCGGCATCCGTTGATAGTCTTTGCGGGCGATCGCACGCCCGGTAATGCCCACCTGCAAACCTCTGCGGGGTCGATCGCCTTTTACCGAGAGTCGCCCTCTCAATCTTAAGTTTTATGTCTAAATGTTTCGATGGATCGCGCAATCGTCTGTTTTCTCCCTCCAGCGTGCCCAAACAGTCGGGAAACTCGAAAGGTCATGTTTGGCGATCGCCCGAGCGTGGTTAGATCGAAATAGGGATTATAGCGGGACAAAACCGCACTCTTTCTGACAAATCTGCTATTCTCGATTTCATGACAGTAATACCGCACCGCGCCAATCTTTTGCAAGACCGCAATCAACTGCATCAGTTGCTGTTAGATTGCCAGCAGTCTTTAACCGAAAAAGATCAAACAAAAATAGTTAGTATTTCTCAGGAAATTTCCCCCGTCGATCCGCTAGCGGTACTGCAAGAAATTGCCACACCCGATGACAGACACTTTTATTTTGAAAAAAGAGACCCCATTGTCGGCAACAGTTTTGCGATCGCCGCCCTAGATTCGGCAATCCATCTCACAGTAGCAGGAAGCGATCGATTTGCCCTCGCTCAAAATTTTATTCAATCAAGTCTAGCCCGGACAATTACCATCGGTACGGAACGTTTGCCCTTTAGCGGGCCGCACTTTTTTTGTAGCTTTGCTTTTTTTGATGAGAATGTCGCCACCAATTCTTACTTTCCCCCCGGTACCATATTTTTACCCAAATGGCAGATTACTCGCCTCAACGATAGCTGTACAATTGTCGCCAATGCCAAAATAGATAGAGATATAAATGTTAAAATTATTACTGAAACCATTAGCAAACAATTTGATAAAATTGCCTCTCAAAAATACATCAAATTAATTAACAGCCAAAACTCACTTCCATTAAAACAAATTCCTGTCAATGATGCCGCTCAATTTAAAAGATCTGTCAAGTCCGCTTTAGAATTAATCGAGTCTAAATATTTCAGTAAAATTGTGTTGTCCCAAGCTATAAATGTCATTTGCCAAACACCTTTTAGCGTAATAGATTCCTTAAATAACTTGCGCCTCACCTATCCAGGTTGCTACGTGTTTTCTACCAGTAACGGCAAAGGTCAGCAATTTATCGGTGCCAGTCCAGAACGCTTAATTAGCATTCACAACAATCAGTTGATCGCAGATGCTTTAGCCGGTTCTGCACCGAGGGGAAAAACTGAAGCAGAAGATGGTAATTTAGGCAAAGATTTACTCAACAGCGAAAAGGATATTCGAGAACATCAAGCTGTAATTGACTTTATAATCGATCGCCTTTCGAGTCTCGGCATCCATCCCGACTTTTCCCCGCTACCGAGACTGCTGCAACTATCCAACATTCAGCATTTGTGGACACCCATCAGGGCTAGAATTCCCCCAGATATTCACTTATTGAAAATTTTAGCCCAACTGCATCCAACGCCAGCGGTAGCGGGGGTACCGAGGGATATTGCACTACAGCAAATTCGGGGCTGCGAAAGCTGCGATCGCTCTTTGTATGCAGCACCCCTGGGCTGGATCGATCGCACTGGTAACGGCGAATTTGCTGTCGGCATTCGATCGGCATTAATCGATGGATCTCGGGCGATACTTCATGCTGGTGTTGGAATTGTGGCAGGTTCCGAACCCGACAAAGAACTAGCAGAAATTCAACTGAAACTGCAAGCACTTTTAAATGCTTTAGTTTAAGAATAATATAGCCTTTCGAGCGAAAAATGAGATAAGACATAGGGCATAGGGCATAGGGCATAGGGCATAGGGCATAGGGCATACCTTACTTTTGCGATAACTGCTATATCTCATAACTATGTAGCGAGAAATTAGGTAACTTAAGACTTAGATATGGGTAGCCAGAAACCGGGTTTTTCAGCCAAGACTAGCCAAAAACCCTCAATCTCGAAAAAACCCGGTTTATTGAGCTTTGATTGAGAACCGTTATATGTCATAAAATATTATCGATCGCCAAAACAACAAAATGCTTGACTTTCGGAACACAAACACCCTCTGGGCTTCCATCATAGCCGAGACATTGCAGCGACTGGGACTAACCACAGCCGTAATTTGTCCCGGTTCGCGATCGGCCCCGCTAACCATAGCCTTCGCCCAGAATAAGTTAATAGAAACTATCCCCATCCTCGACGAGAGATCTGCGAGTTTCTTCGCCTTAGGAATCGCCAAAAAATCCGGTGTACCAACCGCCCTAATTTGTACCTCAGGAACCGCCGCAGCCAACTTTTATCCGGCGATTATCGAAGCCCGTGAAAGTCGAATTCCGCTGCTAATTCTCACAGCAGATAGACCCCCCGAATTGCGCGACTGTCACGCCGGACAAGCGATCGACCAAGTTAAACTATACGGCAATTATCCCAACTGGCAAGCGGAATTAGCCATCCCTTCAGCGTCCATAGGAATGCTAGACTATGTGCGACAGACGATCGTGTACGCGATCGAGCGATCGACCTTTCCCACACCAGGCCCCGTGCACCTCAACATCCCCCTGCGCGATCCCCTGGTACCCGTTCCCGAGCCTGCGGTAGAATCATTAGAAACACAATTTAATCCCCAACAATTCTTTGCCGCAGTAGAACCCATTTTTGCAGGAGAAACCTCTACCCCCCCCAGCCCCCCCTTGCTAAGGGGGGGAGAAGAAGGTGCATTGAGACAATGGCCCGAATGCAGCAAAGGGATAATTATTGCAGGTGTAGCCCAGCCTGAAGATGCAGAAAAGTATTGTAGTGCGATCGGCAAAATTTCCCAACTATTAAACTGGCCAGTATTAGCAGAAGGACTATCGCCCTTAAGAAACCGCGCCCAACTCAACCCCCATCTAATTTCCACCTACGATTTAATCCTGCGAAACCGCGAACTAGCAGATAAATTAACCCCAGAAATCGCCATTCAAATCGGAGACTTACCCACAAGCAAAGAATTGCGAAACTGGTTAGACAAAACCCAACCCAAACGCTACATAATCGATCCGGGCCACCACAACTTAGATCCCCTACACGGCCCAACAATTCACCTACGAACCTCCATAGAAAACCTCGCAACTGCTATCTCCCTTCATGTCCCCCCCCTTAGCAAGGGGGGGTTAGGGGGGGTTCTCACCTCTCCCACAAACTCCCCTCAAATCCCCCCCCTTAATAAGGGGGGGCTAGGGGGGGTTCTCACCTCTCCATCAAACGAATACCTCCAACTTTGGCGAAACACCGAAACCCAAGTCAGACAAACAATAGACCAAAAACTATCAGCAATTAATCACATCATCGAACCAAAAATTTCTTGGCTGCTTTCCCAAATATTGCCACCAGCCACACCCATATTTATTTCCAACAGTATGCCAGTCCGAGATGTCGAGTTTTTCTGGAAGCCGAACAACTTAGAAATAAAACCTTTTGTCAATCGCGGCGCCAACGGCATAGACGGCACATTGTCAACAGCTTTAGGAGTCGCCCACCGCAATCAAAGCAGCATTTTGTTAACAGGTGATTTAACACTTTTGCACGACACCAACGGCTTTTTAATTACAAATAAATTTGTCGGTCATCTGACAATTGTTTTAATTAATAACAACGGTGGCGGGATTTTTGAAATGTTGCCAGTTGCTAAATTTGACCCGCCCTTTGAAGAGTTTTTTGCCACACCGCAGGATATCAATTTTGCTCAATTGTGTGCAACTTACGGCGTGGAACACGAGATAATTGAGCATTGGGAGCAGTTCCAACAAAAATTAAGTTTTCTACCAAATAACGGGATTCGGGTCTTAGAACTGCAAACAAATAGGCGCTCCGATGCTAAATGGCGGCAAGATAATCTCAGTAAATTTGCCAAAGGTTCGTAGTAAGGACTTCAGTCCTTTCTTGGGAAATTTAAGGACTAAAGTCCTGACTACGAACCTCATATGCCAAAGGTTCGTAGTAAGGACTTTAGTCCTTTCTTTGAGAATTTAAGGACTAAAGTCCTGACTACGAACCTCATATGCCAAAGGTTCGTAGTCAGGACTTTAGTCCTTTCTTTGAGAATTCAAGGACTAAAGTCCTTACTACGAACCTTTTATGAACAATATTTAAACGGCTGCTTGAGCTAGCAGTGCATCTAACTCTCCATCTCCATCAAGTTTGTGAATGTCATCGCAGCCGCCGACGTGTTGACTGTTAATAAATATTTGGGGCACGCTGCGCTTCCCGTTAGCGCGATCGGCCATGGCATTTCTAGCAGCTTCGTCGCCGTCAATTTTGTATTCCGTGTAATTGACGCCTTTCCACCACAGCAAAGTTTTGGCGCGGATACAGTACGGACAGGTTTGCCAAGTATAAATTTCAACATTGGCTTTGATGCGATCGGGCTTGCGGCCCAAAATGGGATTCAGAAAATCAAGCATTTTCGTTACAGGGGTAAAATTTCAACTGGTTGAGAGATTAAATCATTTTAGCGAAACGCCATCAATCCCGCGTTCTACCAAAGGTTAGGCTGGGATGCAATTACCTGCCGCACCTGTAGTGCTGTGATTCGTGTCACACATTTACTCTACTCCGATCACTTGCTTTCATCCAAAATAATCACCTGCGGAACCTACTTAATATCACCGATCTTTTGAGGAAACCAAGCGATTATGAATATATCGAATTCAACCGCACTGCCATGAAAGCTTTACAACTCCTCCCCGGCGCTATCTCTGAAATCCTCGCTTCTGTAACCGACACAGGCGTTTTGACATTAGCCGATCGCTACGGTTTGATGGCCGCCACCTTAGACGAGTCGCTGAATGACGAAGATAGATGCTGTGTCAACCGCCTGCTGCGGGCAGTGCTCAAAGGCCGGGTGAGAATGGTCAACGAACTTTCAGCGTAACGAGGATTTGCAGTTTTGTTCTGATGGTAAGGTGAGTCAGCGGTAGATAAAGATGGCGAAATTGGTTGGCAGCCGATCGCCCGCCGGAGTCCCAGAGACTTGATATAACGGCAATTTGAATTCGATGTAAAGTTTTCTCCTCCAACAAAACAACGGTTTTTTTCGATGTGCAGCCTGTAACGGGCTGCTTTTTGTTGGACGGCTAATCGCGGATTTCGCCATCGCACGGGTGGTCAGAAACCGGGTTTTTTACGAGAATACTTGACTGTGACCGACAGATTCGCTAAAAAACCCGGTTTCTTGGGTCAGAGTCTAATCTCGTGTTCTAATCGCGGATTTCCAGGTTGTACTGACGGCAGAGGGCGATCAGTTTTTGTTGGAAGCGATCGCGCAGTTTCACAGGTGAGACAATCGCACAATCTTCCCAGTAAGGAGCAATTTCGCGAAAAAACCAGAAGGTATTGGAGATATTCCGAATCACTCGTCTAATTGGCGGATCGCCTTCTAAGTCGCTGACTTCCACATCGCCTTGCTTGCGCCTGTAGTTAAAGGCAAGTCTGCCGGATAAGTGAAATTCTACGGGAATCCTGGCTAAATCTGACAGCCAAGGTCGATCGACCGCAATCACCGCAGCATCTTCAATGCGATCGAGCAGCAGTGTCCAGTTGTGTTCGAGTCCCGGTACGTCTTGATTTCCCTCAGATTCTTCGCAGCGACACATTAAATACTGTCGCTTTTCTATAGGGACAATCCGAGCGTGTAAGACTGTGTAATTCCAAAGTCGATCGGCTGCATCTCGGTAAGACAGGCGAAAAGGTTGCTGTCTGTGAATAAAATGGTCGATTTTTTGCCGCCAAACAGGTAAGGGGTTGCTCAAAAACGCCTCGATTTCGGCCCGGAAGGGGAGAGTTAGTTCGCTGCGTGAGCTCAATAATTCCGCAATTGCCAGCGCTTCATCGATTTTGCCCAAGTCAAGCAATTGCTGTCGGGCGATGTCTAGGGCTTGGATGCGGGTTTGGGGCCAGTCGTTGTTCGGGGCGATCGTCAGTTGGCGGCGGGCGATCGCTTCTATCAGTTTGGATATGTTCGGGCGATCGCCCCACGTCTTCCCGAATTCTTGGGCTAAGGCTTCCAACTGCGCTTTATCTCGTTCAGAAACCGACAGAGTGATCGATTGACCTTTGCGACTCATAAATATACGGACACTTTCTCATTGTACAGGCTTGATAATCTCTATTGTCGGTGTCAATATAGGAAATATCCACTTTCTACGGACACAGATTCAGCATATGTCCGATTACCAGATTACTCTCAAATCCGTTTACTCCTGTCCCGCTGCGGAGATTCCCAAGGGAGTCAAATTACCAGAAAATTGGACACTTTCTTGGCATCAACTTGAAACTTTAAAGGCAATTCGCGATCCGAATATTGATGTCATTACCAACTTTGCTATCACTAGCGATGGTAAAAGTTTAGCCGCTTTTTTAGAAACATTGCAGACAGATTGTTGTGCAGTGGCGCTATATCCAACGAATGAACTGGCGCGAGATCAGGAGACTCAAATTAAGCGCTATATCGAACAATTTCAACCCGAACATCAACCCCGCGTTGTCCGACTCAGCGGCTCGGAATTAGAAATATATGCAGAAAATGAAGGATTGAAAAAAGCAGCCGCGATTGCATCTCGCACAGGTCAATCAGAAATTTTATTAACTAACCCTGATATCTTGCACCATCTGCACCGAGGAGCGTATTTAAGCTCTGAAGATAGCCCTGATAAACTGTGGGGTCGAATCGACAAAGATTTTGACCTATTCATTTTTGATGAATTTCATGTTTTTGCGGCTCCTCAGATTGCCAGCGTCATCAATACCCTGTTATTAATTCGTCATACAAACCGCCGGAAAAAGTTTGTATTTCTGTCAGCAACTCCAGACGAGCAATTAATTAGCAGACTAGAAACAGCAGGGTTTCGCTGTCAAACTATCGATCCTTTAAAAGAAGGCAAATATCGGTTTCCCGATCGCCCCGCCGAAATAGAACAGTTTAAAACAGACTCCTGGCGGCAGATATTAAGGGAAAGTACGCTGACTTTTATTTCCCTAGAACCAACTTCAAAAGCTTCTGAAACTTGGCTTAAAGACAGTGCAAATCTCATCCTGACTCACTTTAAACACAATCCCGGCAGTAAAGGAGCGATTATCCTGAATTCAATTGCTGCCGTCAAGCGACTGACACCATTTTTTCGGGAATTGTTCGCGCCTCACGGTTTAGTTGTTGGCGAAAATACCGGGTTGTCGGGAAAGATGGAAAAAGAGCGATCGCTCTCGTCAGACTTAGTTCTCGGTACTAGCACAATTGATGTCGGGGTAGACTTCAAAATCAATTTGCTGATTTTTGAATCCGCCGATGCCGGCAACTTCATCCAAAGATTGGGAAGGTTGGGGCGACACGATGGGTGCGATCGCAATGGAGAGTTTATTCAGTTTAAAAATTTTACAGCCATCGCACTCACCCCTAATTTCTTAGTCGAACGCTTGTTTGCAGGCGATACTGCCACTTTAGAGTCTAGTGGAATTTACGATCGTCCTTTTTTCTATCAACAAATTCGCGAAAACTACCGCCAAATCAACAATTTTGAGGGATATTATTCGCGGTGGGGTGCGGTGCAGTCTGTTCAAATTTGTTGGGAATTAGGGCACAGGACAATTAAACAGCAGTACGCATCAAGTCAGAAAGCTTTTCAGGAAGCTGCTCAAAAAGTATTTAAAACTAGCTTGGGGAAAGTGGCCGGTAATATTAAACAGTGGGGCAAAGAGTGGCAAGAGCGATCGGGAAATAAGACAGGAAATCCGATTGTTGAAGATGCTAGCAGTTTTCGAGGTTCTAGTCCCCTGCAATGCGGCATCTGCGATTTAACCGATTCCCATGAGGCAGACAAATTTAAAACTTACGATTTACCAGGAATTTTGAGCAATTTGGAAATCGAACCGATGACGGAATTTGCATTTATGCAAATGTTGAAGGAGACATCTGAACGCCTTGGGCAACCAATTGCCAAAGGTCGATTTAAACATTGTCTGGCTTTTTTGAAGTTGCGTAGTTATCGGGAGGAAAGACTGAATTGGAAATTTACTTATTCGGGAACTTTAGAAGAAAATGCTGCTGCTTGGAAAGTTCAGGTTTTAACGGGAATTGAGGTTGTGCAACCTGAGAATTATTGGATCGGGGAAATTAACAAGCGTTTGAAGAAGCAAGCATTGGTTTGTTATGTGCTGCGTTATCCGGTGGCTGAAGTGCGATCGCGCCTGCGACTGCCGGTGCACTTTCAGATTTATCCGATTTGCGATCGGTACAGTATCCACGATACGACTGCACCTTATGCGATCGCCTTTGGGCAGTCGGCCCTGTTGGTGGACACGCTGGCCCACTGGCTCAAGAGCAAGGGGGATGAAATATGGATTGCGTAGAAGGCCAAGCCCTGATAGGGGTTTTGGAGACTTGCAGGCTTTGGTCTATATCAGGCTACAGCTTGCAAGGATGGGCAGGAAGGCGTAAACGCCTGAGTACAGCGTCGGAAGTTTCAATCCCTGGTAGGGCTTGTTTCAGCCTGTCCATCACTTTAGAGGCAAATCCTCTGGTTCTCCTTAATGATTGTACAGGGTTTGGTAGTTGATCAGGTCAGGGAAAAATTATATGGTCTTCCGACCCTAAACTCATAATTGCTGTGTTACGATATCCAACAAGGATGGCTTCAGCGCTTGAGTACAAGGACGGAGACTCGTTAGACGGCATTTAAAACCTTTTCTGACGTAATTCATACCTTTCTTAGGGTAAAAGCCTCTATTCAGAAACAACATCAATGAAGGTTTCGATAAATGGAGAACTATATACAGTTGGAACTCTTCGATCTGAGACTTTACACATCTGAGCAGCCTACTATCGTTGATGGTGAAGCGGAGCCGTTCGAGGAAATTCAGCCATGTGTCGAGTATAAACAGCTAGAACTGGATCTATTTCCACAACGATTTTACGTGAGACCTAAAACCTTGGTGAGATTAGCTGCATAACTATTTTTGGGGGCTGAAAGTTAATCAGTTCACAGCCCCCTTCTTCTTCAGTCATGTCAAACAAACTTTGCAGCAATATCCCCTTTGCATCCAGCAAATCACAGTTTACTTAAATAAATTAGAGGCCTAAAATGGCTAAAAAACGTCAAAAACCAGACGAAGAGTATCAACAACTCTCATTAAATTTTGATATCCCAGTCAATTTGAACTCAGAGCGATCGGATGATCCAGATGATGACTGGTTGCAAGATGAAGAATTAGGGTCAAACTTTCAAACGTCCGATCGCACGATCGAACCTCAAACTCGCGACTTACTAACCCTCAAACTCTTGCGAGAAGCCATTCAGAGTCAAAATCCAGGCGATCGCGTCATGGCAGATTTCGCAGAATATGTCTTGCCAAATCTGCTGCGAGTTGCGATCGGCGTCACAGCCAAAGGCGGCAAATTTTTTGACGAACTCGATCGCAAACAAGGAAAAGAGAACGTCAGGCGCGATAACGCAGGCGATCAGTCCCTAAATACTCACCTGCTAAATGGATTATTTCCTGCTAATTTAATTGAACAGCGGTTAGAAAAACTCGATACCACCGTGCGGCGATCTGTAGGAGAAAAAGAACGGCGGTTAGTAATTGCTGGATTTATTCTCCACGACTTTGAAAAATTCCCCGATGTCCCCAACGATTGTCGCAAGTTACCGCTAGAAAAGCACCGTCAAATTATTGATGAAAAAGTTCGACAGTTAGGACTAGATCGCTTCATCAATCCCGACGATCCAGATGCTTATCGAGAATACATTGACGATTTGCTCTGCCTTGCTTACAACGCTCAGCGGCGTTGGGATACTAACTGGAACTTTTCCGAATTTGGGTTAAATCCAGTGTTGCGCGATCGCACACTCCGTAGTCTCTCAGACTTGACTTGTTTAGCAGATTCCCTAGCATCTATTATCAAACATCCCCAAGATGCAGAAAATACCAGGCTCAACGAGTTAATCCACAGCCTCAGCGACGGGCAATTAAAATTCACTTATCACAGTATCGCTGAAAACAGAGGCGTACTTACCAACGTCGTCAATAACGCTTTAATGGAAGTGCATACGGCACTAAATACCGACGATTGCACCTACTACGAACCATTGCTGTACCTACCAACAGGTGTAATTTATCTAGCGCGATCGGATGCTCCTGCTATTTCAATTGCAGACTTGCCCGAACGGGTAGTTAGCAAGATCAAACAACTCTGCGCCGGACAATTGCAACGGCGACAAACTGGTTTTGGCAGAGATGGTAAAGGCATGAAATATGCCGATTACTATAACCTATTTTTTGATGCGTCAGAGTTGATGCTAGTTGCTGTTGATGCTACTTTACGCATTCTCAAAATAGGAAAAAACTCTGTTGCCAAAAGTCGCAGCGATAATCTGATAAAATTTCAGCGTCAGGATGTTTTGTCTGCTGATTATAACTTCAAGTTTGACGACGATATTCGGATCGATCAGATTGCTGAACTTGGGGACTTAGTGAGTCGCAAGATTTGGGGAGAACAGGTTAATACCATCGAAGCGGCACGCAAGAAAGACAAAAAACTACCCGCCCTAACTCATCTAGATATTGTCGATGAAATTGCTAAGTTTTGGAACCTATCTGAATATCTGCCAGCCCTGAGAGAAATTCAACGGATTAATGAACGCCTGAAAGAACTTAAACTAAAAGGCAATACAGGCGGCGTTCCTTACGAATGGTACTATTTAGCAGCAAAGTACCTAGAACATCACCCAGGAATTGAGGATGTGCGGGAAGTTTACGAACAGGCGATCGCCCACATTTCCCAAATGATTAAACCCATTCTTTCACAGTACAAATTGCCCGACGGTTGGGACGATTTGCGTTTGTGGGTAACGCGGGTTGTCATGTTACCCGGAAATACACCATTGGACACAGCATCCAGTAACGTATTTTTAGATGAGTTGGAACGCTATCAACTCGCTAAAAAACAGGGTAGAGGAAGACAGTTAATCTGTTCGATTTCCCATTCAGCTTACACGGTAACAGAACAAATGGAATCAGCCGTTTTGTTCACCCCTCAAGTTTACACTAACAAACAAATGTTGGGAGGTTCTAACGCCAAACGCAATATTTCTAGTATTGCAGGTTTGGAAATGATGCTGAGGCAAATTTTAATGAATCAAACTCAAGCTGTGGGCAAAAAATTTGAAGATGGCAAATATCGCTATCTCTATTTTTATCCCACATATTACTTCACCCCAGAGACAAATAAGTTTCTGCAAAAAGCCTACACTAGCATTGCCCAAACCCGCTTTGATACCAGCATTCGCAATCATTTTATCAGCAAGGATTTGCAAGCCGATTTTGGACGCGATCGCTACCAAAGCATTGATGCTTTCCTCATAGATGAAAACATCGAACCAGGAAAAGACCGCACCTTCAAACTTTCCTATCCCGAAGACCAACCCCTAACATTTTACTTCATGGCGCTTCCGCCCGGCCGAGATGCAACTGATACCGAATCCTGGGTAATGCCAACTTGGTTAGCTTTTGCATTTCCCATGATTCTGGATGTCAAAACCGTAGTTTCCGAGTCGCCAATTCCACCATTTAATGACGGTGCAGAATTTGAAGAAAGCGTATTTCTTGACAGTGTACCCCAAGCTTTTAGGGTGTTGACGAAGCGCGATCGCTTCCGTCTCGACTATATCTTAGAAGGATGGGAGGAAAACGGTAAAAAATACCCTGCACCTTTAAATGCTTTAACTGCTGCTTATGCAATTCATTTAGATGTGAATGCTAAGCAGGGAAAATCTGGCTATGATGCCAACTGGGGTAAACTGAGCGAACTCGCCAAGGATTTTGAAACTAGCCTGCTTTATGTTTTTGCTTACTTAAAGAATTGGGTTCGTAAGCAAAAATTAGATGCACCGAGTTTGAGTAAAATCAAACTTTATGCTCACTCATTTTACCCTTGTTTTGACCCCTACGTTACCTATAAACCTGAATCGGAGGACTTAATTGTGGAAGCAGAATCACCCTTGAATCATCCCAAAAAACTTACAGAACTTTATCGCAAGTTCTACCGGGCTAAATCGACTCCCGGAAAACCGACCAAATCAAATGCAATTCTCAAGCCAATTGATGAAGCAGCAGATGTAATTCTCAAAGCATATAAGGAGGAAGGATTTAATCTAGTCCAAACTGTAGCTGCTAAAATCTTTAAACTGATGGAGCGAGTGCATAACTCTACCGCTGAGGGACGTTGGGTGATTGCTAAACGGGATGAGGAACGCGAGGCAATTATGGACTTTGCCAATTACTTTGTTGTTGAAGTATTTGAAAAGTCTTTTGCAGGCGATCGCGCTCGTTTAGCTGGTCGTCAACTCAACCTCATTCGAGATACTTGCGAGTTCCTTTATCGCCTTGAAGGCGATAAGAAATATCGCGCAAGGAAAGAGCAAGCGAGTGAGAATGATCTTGAAGATTCTGATTCTGACAATGATGACTAACTAGCTTTTCAATTGACCAAACTTAATTTACAAAACCTAACTGGAGACAAACAATGACTTTTCTAAAGAATCTTGACCAAACCAAATGCTTCCAAAATGAAATTCCCTACAAGCCAATGGGAAAATATATCCATTTTTTGACTATTCGTGTCACTGAATCCTATCCCTTATTTCAAACAGACCAAGAACTTAATAAGGCGAGAGTGAGAGCAGGAAGAAAACGCGAAAATAGCGCTCCGATCAGCCGTCTGACGATGTTCAAACGCAAACAATCTACACCTGAACGCTTAGTTGGTCGGGAATTGCTTCGTAATTATGGATTTATGACCGCACAAGAATGCGAGTATAACGTCCGATTCGCAATGGATAACCCCGACTGCATTATCTATGGCTTTGCTATTGGTGATTCTGGATCGGAAAAATCTAAGGTGGTGGTTGATACTGCATACTCAATCACACCCTTTGATGATTCTCATGAAACATTTACGCTGAATGCTCCTTATGAAAATGGCACAATGGCAGCGAAGGGAGAGATGAAAGAATTACCAAAAGGCAAAGATAAGGGTAAGTTAGATGGAGAAATTGGTACAACTACAGCCCGAATTAATCAACAAGATCATATTCGACCACAGGTTTTCTTTCCTAGCATTATCACTCTCAAAGATGCAACTGAGGCAGGCTTTCTATATGTTTTGAATAACATCCTGCGTACCAGTCGTTACGGTGCACAAACCACTCGTACAGGCACGATGCGTAATGAATTAATTGGTGTTGTTTTTGCTGATGGCGAAATCACCAGTAACCTCCGTTGGACTCAGGCAATTTATGACCTGTTTCCTGATGAAGTGCTGCAATCTCTTGACCCGTTAGATGAAGATGATGTGATGGATAACGCTGAGACAGCAATTCAATCTCTTTTGGATGACGAACCCATTGTAAAAACTGCTTTTATCGGTGAAAAATTTGATCCTATTCTTAAAGAAGTTAAGGCTTTGACGAGTAATGAGACAACGCTTAAAGCAATTTTAAAGAAAGCTGATGATGAGGCTAAAGCTTACGCGAAGAAGCATATCAAGGGTAAAGCAGGAGCTACAACAGCAGCGGAGTAAAAACCATGACTTTAATTTACCGCTGTCAAATCGAGTTGCATGATAGCCTTTATTTTGCAACTCGCGAGATAGGGAGACTTTACGAAACAGAGCCTGTAATTCACAATTACGCGCTTTGTTACGCCCTCGGTTTGGTGGATAGCGAAGTCTATGCCACCACCGTTTCTGAAGAAGATTCCTATCGCTATTTCTGTCCCGAACAAATCCCTAAATACGAGCAGCATTTAACGGCACTCAACCAACAGGGGATTTATGTTACTCCAGGGCGATCCCTTTTTCACTCCTCCACTCTCAACACTTGGAAATACGCCAACAACAACTATCACGTTGAGATGGAGAAAACCCAGAAAAATATCCCCAGTTTTGGCAGAACCAAAGAAATTGCTCCTGAAAGCAAATTTGAGTTTTTCATCATCTCAGAGAAGCCTCTGAAACTGGCTAAATGGATTCGTTTGGGAAAGTGGATGAGCAAAGCTGAATTAAAGACTGATGAAATTACAAAATTCGAGCGCAAAAATGGTGACTTCATTTTTCCCTATTTGCTTAATCCCTTAGATGTGATGTTTTCGCATCAAGTGATGAGCTACGATGTGGTGAATATGCCCCCAGTAAGTTTGATTCAAAATATCAAAATTCGTGGGCAATATTACAAGCTTGAAGAAATCAAAATAGGCGAGAAATATTACAAGCTTGAAAATATCCAAATTCCAGCTTGTATGGAATACCGCTTTCGGGCTAACTAACTCTTAGGTTCGTAGTAAGGACTTTAGTCCTGCTGAGGACTGAAGTCCTCACTACGAACCTATCACACATTAATTTTACTATCCAAATATGCCGCACAGTCTCATCCTCAACATCCTCCCCATCGCCCCAATTCCCCCCGGATACCTCACCGGAAGACACCTGCACGCCCTCTTCCTCACCCTCGTGAGCTCCGTTGACAAACAACTGGGCGATCGCCTTCACGATGCCACAGCCGACAAATCCTTCACCCTCAGCCCTTTGCAAACTAAAAAATGCCCTTTCAAAAAACACCATTCCCTCCAATGGGAACACACAGAACCAATTCCAGAACACTCTCTCTGTTGGTGGCGAATTAGTCTGCTGGATGACACTTTATTCGGTAAATTAACTCACCTTTGGCTGAATCTCAATCCCTCGAAGCCGTGGCACCTTGGCCCGGCGGATTTGATGATTACGAAGATTCTCGGAACACCTCAAGTAGACCAACCTTGGGCTAATGCTTGTACTTATTCTCAACTTTACGAACAAGCTTCAGAAACTAATCGCTTAATTGCCTTCAGTTTTGCGACTCCTACTACTTTTCGACAGGGGAAGTTCGATTCGGTGATTCCGACTAGGGACTGCGTTTTTAACAGTCTCCTCAGTCGGTGGAATAAGTACAGCGGGATTGAGATTCCCGATTTGTCTTTGGATGCACTTTTTTCGACATTTGTCAATATCAAAACTGAAAGATTGACTAACTATGAAAGCAATTTTGTGGGCATGGTTGGGGAGGTTAGTTATCGGATTTTGGGTGATGTGGAGCCTTTGGTGATTAAGCAAATTAATGCTTTGGCGGATTTTGCTCTTTACTGCGGGGTTGGGAGGAAAACTCCGATGGGGATGGGGATGACTCGACGGATTGTTGTTAATAAGAGTTGAACCGATTTTGAGGGCGGGCAAGATGCCGGATGTCCAGGGCGGGCAAGATGCCCACCCCACAATAATACTAAACTCTTGTGGAACAGGCATCTTGCCTGTTGCTAATTATGGTGCCCACCCCACAATAATACTAAACTCTTGTGGAACAGGCATCTTGCCTGTTGCTAATTATGGATGTCCAGGGCGGGCAAGATGCCCACCCCACAATAACACTAAACTCTTGTGGAACAGGCATCTTGCCTGTTGCTAATTCCCAATTTTGAGGGCGGGCAAGATGCCCACCCCACAATAACACTAAACTCTTGTGGAACAGGCATCTTGCCTGTTGCTAATTTCAATTACTAATCTCCTACAAACTATCAAAATTATGAACGATTTTGATTACATTTCGATCGCACTTTTGAACCAATACTCTTACTGTCCCCACCGCTGCTGGCGGATGTCTTGCGCGGGAGAATTCACGGATAACCAGTATACCATCGAAGGGACGAGTTTGCACGATCGCGTTCACACTCTCAGTCAAATCAACCGCGATGAGACTTGGCAGGTGCGGGCGATTTGGCTGAAGTCTGAAAGGTATATGCTGATTGGGAAATCCGATTTGATTGAATCAACGGATGGTGAGTTGTATCCCGTTGAGTACAAGCGGGGGCGCAAGGGCGAATGGGATAACGATGAGTTGCAGGTTTGCGCGCAAGCTTTGTGCTTGGAGGAGATGACGGGGAAAAGTATTGCGACTGGATATGTGTATTACGCGCAGTCGCATCAGCGGCAGTTAGTGGAGATTTCTGAGGGGTTGAGACAGGAGACGATCGCCACTATCAACGCTATCCAAATTTTACTGCAAACTGGCAAAATTCCTCCAGCGCACTATAGCAAACGCTGTCAGGGTTGCAGCCTTTATCAGCAATGTTTGCCGCAAGCTGCTGAAAAAGTCCTGCGCTATCAAGAAGCTAATTAAACCTCATTTTTGGGAGTCTATCATGGGAACACTTTATATCAATCAAGATGATGTGTTTATCGGCAAAACAGATGAACGGCTGAATGTCAAGGCAAAGAATCAAATATTACAGGATGTGCCTTTGATTCATTTAGATGGAGTGGTGATTGTGGGACGGGCGACTATTTCCCCGGCTGCGGTTGCAGAATTGCTTCAGCGGAAAATTCCTCTGACTTTTATCACCGATACTGGTCACTATTTGGGTAAGCTGGAACCGGAATTAAGTAAAAACATTTTCGTTCGGAATGCTCAGTGGAAAGCGGCGGGGGAAACTCCGCAAGCTATTCATGTTGTCCAGGGTTTTATTCGGGGAAAATTGAAGAACTATCGCACCAGTTTATCTCAAACTCAGCGGGAACATTCGGAACTAAATTTAAGTTCGGCAATTACTCAGATTTCAAATGCGATCGCCAAACTTGACAAAACTGACAACATTAATTCTTTGCGCGGCCATGAAGGTGCTGGGAGTGCGGCGTATTTTGGAGTTTTCAACCAATTAATTCGGGCGGAAGGCTTTGTGTTTAAACCCCGACACCGCCCTGCTACCGATCCGGTGAATTCTTTGATGAATTTTGCTTACACGTTGCTACGTCACGATGTCCAAAGCGCGATTAATATTGTGGGATTTGACCCTTATTTAGGATACCTTCATACGCAGCGCTACGGCCGCGTGGGTTTAGCGTTTGATTTGATGGAAGAGTTCCGCCCGTTGGTGGCTGACAGTGTAATTCTCAACGCGATTAACCGCCGGATTCTGACGCCGAATGATTTTACTGTGGAACCGCTGAGTAATGTGATGCGACTGTCGGAAACGGGACGGAAAGAGTTTTTGAGGTTGTATGAAAAGAAAAAGCAGTCTGAGTTTAAGCATCCGGTTTTGAAACGCAAGTGCACTTATCGAGAGGCTTTTGAGATTCAGGGGCGGCTGTTGGCGAAATATTTGATGGGCGAGATTGACAAATATCCACCTTTAGTTTTGTACTAGATATGCACATTCTGATTTCTTACGATATTTCGGAAGACAAGCGCCGGACAAAGATTCACAAAATGCTGAAGTCTTATGGGCAGTGGATGCAGTACAGTGTATTCGAGTGTGCCGATCTGACTGAGACTCAGTATGCTAAATTGCGATCGCGCCTGAACAAAGTCATCAAACCAAACGAAGACAGTATTTTGTTTTTTCCGCTGTGCGCCTGCTGTCAAGGTAAGATTGAACGTATTGGTGGGGTCGTTCCTGCCGATCGAACAATATTTTTTGCCTAGTTTCCGTGAACGGGTAGGTGTTAAAATAGGGGTATCAAATTTTTCGGCTGAAACTGATGTGCAGCAAGAGTTTGATGCCCCTAGTCTCAAAAAACGATTCACGGAAAATCTGAAAGCTTTACAGGATAACGTTTTTGGAGTGAGTATGAAAAATTGGGGATTGACAAGCCTAGGGCTGAAATGGTACTTTTGTTTTAGATTCACGGAACTGCACCTTGAAAACCAAATACACCAAGGCTTCTGGAGCGGGCGGCCGGAAAATACCTAAAACCCTATCAGGGATTGAAACGACGATGTTGACGATAATAATTTACAAGTTTACAGCCGGAAAATACCTAAAACCCTATCAGGGATTGAAACCGATGCTAACCAATCTCTACGAAAAGCTAGACAATTTATCGCCGGAAAATACCTAAAACCCTATCAGGGATTGAAACGTTCCACAAAGTATTTTCGAGTCCACCCCGTTATGCGCCGGAAAATACCTAAAACCCTATCAGGGATTGAAACCTTCGAGCTATTATTAGCGATCCAATGCAGAAACTGCGCCGGAAAATACCTAAAACCCTATCAGGGATTGAAACGTGGTTTGCCCGCCCGCAGGTGCTTGCCAGTCGAGTGCCGAGCCGGAAAATACCTAAAACCCTATCAGGGATTGAAACCGCCTCTGAGCCGGAACCTGAAACCATCAGTCCAGAGGAGCCGGAAAATACCTAAAACCCTATCAGGGATTGAAACGGGGATACGACAGGAGCGGGGGCACTGCTGTAATGGGCGCCGGAAAATACCTAAAACCCTATCAGGGATTGAAACGATTTGAAAAATACCGTCAACTTCTGTATTACCTCTTGCCGGAAAATACCTAAAACCCTATCAGGGATTGAAACACTTCCCAGAGTTGCCAGTCCGATCGCCACTTTGGCCGGAAAATACCTAAAACCCTATCAGGGATTGAAACTGCGGGAAGAGGTAATTGGGGGACTTACGTTAGATGCGCCGGAAAATACCTAAAACCCTATCAGGGATTGAAACTGAAGCGGAGATTGCAGAGATGAAAGCCAGAGCGCCGGAAAATACCTAAAACCCTATCAGGGATTGAAACCTGACTCAAAACTTTCTGACCAAGATATGTCCCCCGCAAGCCGGAAAATACCTAAAACCCTATCAGGGATTGAAACTTTCCCAGTACGGCAATGTGCTTTAAGTAGCGGCCCTCCGCCGGAAAATACCTAAAACCCTATCAGGGATTGAAACCCGCCAGCGCCGCCGTAGACAAAGTTCATTCCATAAGAGCCGGAAAATACCTAAAACCCTATCAGGGATTGAAACACTAATGTTTGGTTGTCCTTGCGAAAAATTGACAGCGCCGGAAAATACCTAAAACCCTATCAGGGATTGAAACTATCCATGAAGTAGAGGCACAGCCAATATATTGAGCCGGAAAATACCTAAAACCCTATCAGGGATTGAAACTTGGGTGTGGTGCCGGTGGAGGGCCAGTACAGTTTCGCCGGAAAATACCTAAAACCCTATCAGGGATTGAAACATTCCAAGATGCTTCGACATTTCGATCGCTACATCTGCCGGAAAATACCTAAAACCCTATCAGGGATTGAAACAACATGGAAAGCCATTGACATCAAGCGACCGAGCGCCGGAAAATACCTAAAACCCTATCAGGGATTGAAACGCGGCTTGAGCGTCGGGCTTGCTGCTGCCACTCCTTCTTATCGCCGGAAAATACCTAAAACCCTATCAGGGATTGAAACAACGAGGAAGTCACGGTAGCGACCATTGTTATCAAGCGCCGGAAAATACCTAAAACCCTATCAGGGATTGAAACATTTCTGCCACTTTAATAATATCAGTGCGATTGCCGGAAAATACCTAAAACCCTATCAGGGATTGAAACTTTTCGATTTGAATCAAATACAAAAGGTAAGAAAATCCAGCCGGAAAATACCTAAAACCCTATCAGGGATTGAAACTTTGCAAAATGGTTGAAAGCTTTACCTACTGGCTATTTAACGCCGGAAAATACCTAAAACCCTATCAGGGATTGAAACGGATCAGCACCCGCTTGCGATCGAAATGTCAGCACCGCCGGAAAATACCTAAAACCCTATCAGGGATTGAAACTCCAGTTTTTCTAATTTTAAGATAATTATAGACAACAAATCGAGCCGGAAAATACCTAAAACCCTATCAGGGATTGAAACATACGTTGTGGCGGAAGACTTAAATGTTCCGAGATCGCAGCCGGAAAATACCTAAAACCCTATCAGGGATTGAAACTGGCCTTTGTGGATGAGGGGCATATTCTCAGGCTCAATGAGCCGGAAAATACCTAAAACCCTATCAGGGATTGAAACGGAAGGTCGAGGAGCCGCGCAAAATCAATCGAATGCCGGAAAATACCTAAAACCCTATCAGGGATTGAAACTCTTCCCATAGATTGTGCAAGGTAACGCAGAAATTCTCACAGCCGGAAAATACCTAAAACCCTATCAGGGATTGAAACTCGCTGATGGAATCAATGTATGCCATGCAGCGAGCCGGAAAATACCTAAAACCCTATCAGGGATTGAAACGATGTTTAGGGCGGGTAGTAAAAAGTATCGGCCCTGAGCCGGAAAATACCTATTTCCCCATCTAGGGCTTGAAACGCCCAAATTACAAAATTATTGGCTCAAAAATAGACTTCTCCACTCTCCTTTTATCCCCTCCCATAACCTCAAGCAGCCGATCGACCGATCGCCCCCAACTAAAATTATCAGCCACAAAACCCGGGCCCGCAACCCGAGCTCTCGCCCCAATTTCAGGCTGCTCGATCGCCCGCTGCATCAAATCAGTCAAATGTTCCCACTCAGGAGCTAACATAAATAAGGTTTCTCCCTCAATTACCACAGCCGTAAATTTACTCTCGATTCGCAGCGCAAAGTCCGATCGAGTAAAATCATCAGTCGGGCCACCCTCGGTACAAATTACGGGTAAACCGCAAGCCACAGCTTCCAACACCGGCAGATTAAAACCTTCCGCCAAATAAGCAGAAACATAAACATCTGCTGCTTGGTAAATCTCCGCTATTTGAGCAAAAGATAGCTGGCTCCCAGTATAAATTAATCTCGGTAAAACCCTCGCTCTTTCAGCATCGTTGAGCACAACTCGGCAGGCTTCAGCAATCTCGTCTCTAGACGGATAAAGCAATTCTGAACCTTTCAAAACTAATCTCGCATCTGGATATTTGTCAACTACCGCCGCGAAGGCTTTTAATAAAGGACGAATCCCTTTGCGATCGGTTTGTCCTCCGATGTTTAAAAATATAAAATAGTTTGACCAACCGAAGCTTTCGCGCAGCAATTGACGCCGATCGCCCGAAACAGGATAATAAATTTGAGGATCGACTCCCAAAGGTACAACGGCAATTCGATCGCCCTCAACTCCGCTACGAATTAAGCCCGCTTTTGACCACGCCGAAGGTGTAATAATTTTTACTTCTGAATTAACCGGGGTTTGGGCGATCGACCTTACGCCGATCGCCTGCAACACTGTACTGGTAATAATCCCCCATTCTGTGGCTGCAAATACCCAAGTTTCGGTGCTGCTGGATGCTGCAAAGTCCCAGGGGCAGTGCATTCGCAGCGTCACGTCGGCTGACTGATTTTCCCGAGGGTTCGGAATGCTGCGGAGTAATCTGTCATTCGGGCGATCGAACAAACTAACTTTCGTCTCCCAAGCTGCGTCTACGTAGGGCATATCCCGGTGAAAAAGCTCAATTTGTCCTGGAGGGCGATGGCTTACGCCCCGGCTTACGCCTACGAGCATTTCTAATAGTTGAAATTGATTGAATACGCAATAGGAATGACAAATAAAACGCCAGCATTCAACAATAATTTGCAATTCAAAACTCCGATCTAAGAATTTAAAATTCTAGCAGAAGAAAGTTCGGCTAACGAGCAATGTACGGGATGTAATATCATATCAATTCCGGCTGCACCGGAATAATATAGAGGAGACGGCAGTGCCGTGTCCCTACAATTGATCGTAGGGACACGGCACTGCCGTCTCCTCCGTCTCCTCCATTTAGATCATTCCGATGCAAACGGATTTAATATTACCCAAAATCAGGAAACGGCACTGCCGTTTCCCTACAATTAATCGTGGTAGGGAAACGGCATTGCCGTCTCCTCCTCGCCCGAGGATAATCGATCATTTTGGAGTAGGGAAACGGCATTGCCGTCTCCTCCGTTACTTGGGACACCCAATGCCCAATGTCCAATGCCCAATGCCCAATTCCCTACTTCATCACTTGCCAATCCATAATCCGCCATTGTCCCTCTTGGCGGATCAAGTCGTAGCGAATGCGGAGGTTTTCGTTGCGGGAAGTAACTAACTGTTCGCGATCGAAGGTTTCGGCTTTTTCGCTGACTTGGGCTTCTACTTCGGCGCGATCGGGATTAGTCGGATTTGTCTTAACTCCTTTAACTTCTAGCTTGTGCACGTAACGCTGGTGGGCGTTGTTTTTCTGTTGGGCATCTGCCATCAATTGCCAGCGAGACAAAGCCGGTTCTGTGAGAACTTTCTGTAATTCTTCGACAGCGTGATTGGGGCCCAAAGCCGCTGCTTTCGCCGACAGCCAGTCTTGAACTATTTGTTTGGCTCCTTCTTCCGTCATTGCTCCCGACACTGGGGCGGGGGCGGGGGCGCCAGGCTCTGGGGCAGGGGCTAGTGCGGGGATTTCTATGGGCGGTGCATCGAGGCTGACGCGGGCTTGTTCTCCTTGGAGAGATGGGCCTGAGAGGGCTTGCAAGGCACTCAAAAACAGACTGAGTATTAACCACAGAATTAACAGGCTCAGGACGGCTGCGACGACAAGCAGAGCCAGCTTGTTTGGTGGCAGGGACTTGACTTGGGCCCCAATTTGGGCTGCTAGGGTGCGCGCCCGATCGGCAAAAGAACCTGTTAACCCCTGGCCGATCGCTCCGCTGCGCCGGCTCGAACTCGGGTTCCTGCGCGGTTTGGAGGTCGAGGCCGCAGGCCGTCCCGCCGTAGCTGTCGGGAGAGAGACGGCCGCCGCAGCCCCAATTCCTGCCGCCGTTGCCTGGTATTTCGGCGCTGAAGCTGCGCTGGATCTGTCAGTCGGTACGGGGGTCAAGGTGAGACTACTGGCTGCCTGTTTGGCTGCGGGAGGCTGTGGAGGTGCAGGCGGGCGATCGCCGGGTGGTTGCAGTTTCCCCTGAGGTTTGCCCGATCTCGGTTGCACGACGACCCATTCGTTGGCGGTTTCGGCATCCGAGGGCAAAGCTTCTAGGTAAGCTTGGACTTTCGGATCGGCAAAATAATCTTTCAAAGAGACTGACTGGTTTGCCAAGTCGCGGAAGTGAGGAAACACTTCTTCTTGCAGCCAGTGTTCGGCGTACAAGCAGAGTCCTGGCAACAAATCGGGAGAATCTTGGGAATGTTCGCGAATGAACGCGAGGGGTTCTTTTTCCGAACTGAGTTCGAGAGATCTGCTGGCTTCTTCTGTCTGGCCCAGCAGCAGCGAACACACAGCTTTTTCGAGGTGAACGTCTTGGCGGCGGCCGAGCTGCATCAGCATCAGCTTGGCGCGGCGGATCATCGAAGGCTGTCTGGCGGCAAATCCTTGGGCTAACAGAGTGTAGACCGAGAGGTAAGTGGCCACTGCGGAGGGGCGGCCGGCTTCAGCTTCAAATAGGGTCTGCTGCTCGCTACTGGTTAGGTGTTTGCGGAGTTGCTGGACGAAGCGGAGGAAGTCTTCTATTCCTAAACCCGATCGATCGTCCCCCGAGCCATCGATGCCGCCCCGTTCCTCCAGCATTTCTCGCAGGATTTGCAGTCCCTGGCGGCGCTCGGAGACTTTTTCTTCGGGGAGCGATAGTAATTCTAAAATGTTGTACGGACGGAGTTTGTATATATCGGTTTGCATTTCACCCCTCACGCTTGGAAATAAGCTTTCGCGCAGCAGCAGTTCTTGACCTGCGTCTAGTGATTTTGCCGCATTTTGGTATTGACCTTGCTGCCACTGTTCGCGGCCGAGTTCTAGGCAGGCCAGGGCTACGGTTAAAACGATATCGGGCCGCACGAGCTGCGGGTCGCCGAAGCGGCCTTCGTCGATCGCGATGCTGCCATTGTTGAGATACGGGCGCCCCAGCTTCTGTACGAGTTCGTATTCCCCCAGTTCTTGCAGTACGAGCAGGGCTCCTACGAATTGGTTGTCATCGATTTCAATACTTGGAGTGTGGGGGTCAGGAGCAGCGTCTAAAGCCTTAGACTCTGCCGCAACGGTTTCTCCTGCATCTTGCAGGACTGTGGCCGGCCCAGTAGAGGTTTTCGACCTCTGCTTGGCCGCCATGGCTGCTTCCGACTCTCGATCGTAAGTTTTGGCTAAAAAACTGACATCATAAGCTTTGCGCCCGTCTGAGTCTGACAGAACGGCGCAGGCTTCATCGATCAGTTGTTTGCGGGCGACGATCGCAACTTCGGAATACTCCCGGCGTGGAAGCTGTAAAGTTCGATCGCGGTGAGCCTGCTGCAACTGTTCGGCAGTAGCTTGAATCGGTAGACCCAAAATACGGTAGTAATCTAGTGGAATGAGCACTGTCCACTTCCCCAAAGCGCTAGCAACTGAATTAGCCTATCTTAGGTGATGCTCTCACATCAAATCTCAAAAATATGATTTTGATGTGAGCTTCTGAGTCCTGTTAAGGATATCGAGAACTTCCTTCAAGGTACTCCGACTGTTTCCCTCTACGGCGTTTTAGAGTGAGGTTCGCATCCTGCCCCACTTTGAACAAGACCGATCTTAAGTTTTAGACACAACCGCAGCGGGTCGATGTGGCAGTTGGCTCTCCCTATTTTGGCAAATTTCCCATACTAAGCTCATTTTAACAATGCTTGTAACTGCTGCTGGGAAAATGTTCGCCCATTTTATGCTGCGGTTGTGTCCTCTGTCGGTTTACATTTAGATGTTTAGGCAGCCGATCGGGTATTAATTTTTTATGGAACGGACTCTACCAGTTTTTGACGCACAAAGCGTAACTATTTCTCGGGATGAGGGCTTGATGCTCTACGAGGATATGGTTTTGGGGCGCTTTTTTGAGGACAAGTGTGCTGAGATGTACTACCGGGGCAAAATGTTTGGTTTTGTCCACTTGTACAACGGCCAAGAAGCCGTGTCTACTGGGGTGATTCGATCGATGCGCCGCGATAGTACGGATTACGTCAGCAGCACCTACCGCGATCACGTTCACGCTTTGAGTGCGGGCGTACCGGCGCGGGAAGTAATGGCGGAGTTGTTCGGAAAGGAAACCGGTTGCTCGAAGGGCCGCGGCGGTTCGATGCATATGTTTTCGGCAGAACACCGGCTGTTGGGAGGCTATGCTTTTGTGGCTGAGGGGATTCCTGTAGCTACGGGGGCGGCTTTTCAATCGAAGTACCGGCGCGAAGCTTTGGGAGATGAAAGTTCCGATGGCGTGACTGCTTGTTTTTTTGGCGATGGTGCGGCAAATAACGGGCAGTTTTTCGAGTGTTTGAACATGGCGGCTTTGTGGAAATTGCCGATTCTTTATGTTGTGGAAAACAACAAATGGGCGATCGGCATGGCCCACGAGCGAGCTACTTCTGACCCGATGATTTTCAAGAAAGCTCATGCTTTTGGCATGGCTGGAGTTGAGGTTGACGGGATGGATGTTTTGGCGGTGCGGGAAGTCGCGAAGGAAGCTGTAGCGCGGGCGCGGGCCGGCGAAGGGCCGACTGTGATCGAGGCTTTGACTTATCGTTTTCGCGGACATTCTTTGGCAGATCCTGACGAATTGCGCTCTAAGGAAGAGAAGGAATATTGGTTCCCGCGCGATCCGATTAAGAAGTTGGCTGCTGATTTGATCGATCGCACTTTGGCCACTGCTGAGGAATTAAAGGCGATCGAGAAAAAGATTGAAGCAGTCATCGATGATGCGGTAGATTTTGCTGAGAAAAGCCCCGAACCCGATCCGAGCGAATTGTATCGGTATATCTATGCTGAAGATGAATAGTCTTTAGACATATTTAGCCGAATGTTGTTGCAGCCTACAGGTTAAACCTGGAGCATCCCATTTTTGCAAATATACTCGTAGGGGCGAAGCATTTCGGCAGTAAATCTCTGGTTATTACTAATAAATTGTCTGCCGAAATGCTTCGCCCTTACAAAATTGAGATGTACCCTTAAAACCTGTGGCTGCACAAATTTCAAGCTAGAATCAAAGGTAGACTTTGTAGACGAATAGAGAGGCTATTTTTATGATAAATTGCGATCGAATTCAAATCAGCAAAAATATGGGCGCAGTTCGAGTCAAAGTCAAGCTAACGAACGCCATTGATGAAGAGTTAGTCAAGAGAGGATTGCTCAATCCCAATTTGTTGCGCGTGTACGAAGCAGAAGCACTGATAGATACTGGTGCTGTACGCACAGCAATTCCCCTAGAAGTCTGCGAACACCTCGGCTTAAGAATTCGGAGTCAAGAAATAGCAAAATATGCTGATGGCCGACAAGAAACTGTGGGATTAACCGGGCCTATTCTGATTGAAATGGAAGGGCGCGAGACAATTGAGGCAGCAATGGTTTTAGGGGATAGCGTGCTAATCGGTCAAACTGTGTTAGAAACATTAGATTTGCTGGTAGATTGCAAGAATCAGCGTCTAGTTCCCAATCCTGAAAATCCCGAAAGACCTGTATTGAGAGTTTAAGACTAAATCCAGAGGACACGGCAGTGCCGTGTCCCTACAATTAATCGGGGTAGGGAAACGGCACTGCCGTGTCCTGATTGTGGGTAATTATTAATTCCGATGTACCGGATTTGATATAACTCGATAATTAATTCGTGTATCCGTATCAAAATCCCCGTCGTGCTTTGCTTCGGCTATATTTCCAGCGGCACCTGGCGCAACCTGCCTGCTACTTCTACACTCGGCAAATTCGCATCGAATGTCAAATTTTCCAACTTTCCATCGCTGGAAATTACAAACGTATCCTCAATTTTTGCTCCAGACAAACTCGGATTCCAAGCCACAGCCGTATTCTCTGTTAAAATATCTGAAGTAGCCGGATTCGCCACAATTTCCCGCGCCAAATATCCAGTAGTTCCGCCTTGATGGTGTTCCCGAATTGCTTGAGGATATCCGTGCTGTTCGTAAGCTTGTTTCAGCGTATCATAAACCGCATTCATAGATACTCCCGGGCGGCACGAATCTAAGCCAGCGGCTTCAATTTCTCTAACTTGTCGGTGCAATTCTGAATGCTGTTTTTCTAGAGAACCAAAACAGACAAATCGAGTTAAATTTGCATACAAACCGTTTCCCCTAGCGCAGAATACTAACATGGCTTGCTTCCCAATTTGTTCGGCGGTGGCGGTGGCGTGGCGGTATAGCGGCAAACGCCTTTCTCCAGCCACTAATGTCAGGGCTGGATGCAAGCCTCTCGCCCACAATGCCTCTGCACCTGCTCCCGCTAGCTGATATTCTGTCCATGTCGGTTTTGCCGCCGAAAGTACCTCTGTCATCGCTTCGCTGGCTAAACGTCCGACTCGGCGATACCGCTCTAATTCGCTTGACATCATTGTCTGTTTGCGAGACTGTAAAGATGCGGCGATCGTAGTTTCGTTATGATGAATTGGTCGATCGCACATCACGTTACCGCCACCAGTAATTTCTTTGACAAAAGCTTCGCGCTGTGCAACATCTGCCCAAGGATAGATGTGCTTTTGAAAGTTGTCGGGCAATTCTTCATCTTGCAAGCGTTGAGCTTCGATTTCATCTGTCAGCACAAAAGCGTTTTCGGCGGTAATTAATATTTCTGCAACTCCGGTTTCTGCTGTCAGCAATACTGTATTGGAACCGCCAGCGGTGGCCCAAGCAAACCAGTCGGTGCCGCGCAAGCGCAGGGATCTCGCTTTTGTTTCTGTTAAGGTTTTGCGGATGAATTCGAGTTTGCGATCGACTTCTGCGTTTAATGAGTTTATCATAAAGCAATTGATGTGGAGTTAATTCTTCAATCTTTCAATCTTTCAATCTTTCAATCTTTCAATCTTTCAATCTAAAATCCAAAATCTAAAATAGATTGACAGATACGGCTTGCAATTCTTTGGCTTTTTCTTCGGGTAATGCGTCGTTGGCAAACATTCCGGCGGCGAGTTCGGTTCCTGCTAGATATTTTAGCCGATCGCTCGATCGATAGGGCGGATAAAATTCAGCGTGCAAATGCGCCTCTGGATGCGGATTCCCGTCTGTCGGCCCTTGAAACCAAGCCATCAAATAAGGGAATTGGCGCTGCCACAAACCGTCGTATTTAAGGGTGACTGTTTTTAAGGCTTTAGCGAGGGATTGACGCTGTTTTTCCGTCAAATCGATAAATGTAGCAGCGGGAGTTATCGGCGCAATCCAAACTTCGTAAGGGTAGCGGGCGCAAGCGGGCACAAAGGCGATCGCCTCTTCATCCAAATAAAGAATTCGCTGCTGATCTGCAATCTCTTTTTGAATCAAATCTTGCAGCAAACCGGAACTGTTTTTTTGATAGTAAACTGATTGACATTCTAACATCCGCGCCGGCACTGGGGGCACGAAGGGATAAGCGTAAATTTGACCGTGGGGATGGTGCAAAGTCACTCCAACTTCGACGCCGCGATTTTCAAAAGGCAAGACGTATTGAATTTCTGGATTGCTGCCGATAACTGAAGTGCGATCGGCCCATACTTCTAACAGCAATTCTAAGTGACTTAACTCCAAAGAACCGAGGGAAGCCTGCGGATCTTGAGTAAAAACAACGACTTCGCAAATGCCCTTAGCTGGCAGAGTTTCGACAATACTTGCAGGTGCGTTGTTCGCCTGAAAAGTCATCGAGGGAAAGCGGTTGTCAAAAACAGCTACATCGTAATCTCCAGGTGGCAATTCTGTCGGGAATTTGGGATTAATTGTCGCAGCCAGCGGGTTGTATTCCGGCGGCGGCATGAAAGTTCTTCCCTGACGGTGGCTGGCGTATGCTACCCATTCCCCCCGCAAAGGATGCCAGCGAAAGTGCGGGTTTGCCTGTACGGGTTCATTGCTGGGACTTACGGCCGCGATACCTTCTGGGATTGGGTAGCGGCTGTAGAGTGTCAGGGGGCGGCCGTCTGGTTTTAGCAATATTTGGGAGTGCATTTTTGTTGGGGCGGGCGTTTTTAATAGATGTTAGGAGTATAACTTCGTGCTGGGAGAATTCGCCCCTATCTAAAGTCGCAATTTTTGTTGAGACTCGGCGGTTGAAACCGCGTCTACACAAACAAAGTCCGCCTTCGCGGACTGAAGAATAAAGGGGGTATTTAAGTATGATTTGGTATGATGCGTGCGATCGCACTTTTAAATATATAGAAAGGCTTAATTCTGGCAAACTTCGACCTTGGATTAAGTCTGTATAATAAACGTCAGCCAAAAGCGATCGCCCTTTTATATCTAATCCCAAATCCGGCTTAAATACCCGCTCTAACTCTTAGTCCGCGCAGGCGGACTTCGTTTGTATAGACGCGGTTTCAACCGCCGAGTCTCAACACTTAAGCAACGGTTCAATCTGCTGCCTTTGAAACTGCAATTCATCCGCCAAAGGCTGATAAATTTCTCGATCGCCCTTTTCATCGCAATAATCCCAAAGACCATTGTAGCAGTGGCGATCGTCATCCCAACCCGGATGGTTGACAATCGGATACAAACAAACTCCATCCACCGGAACTCCGGCTTTAATCGCCGCCGCTACCTCCGTGCACACATAATTCAACCACACAGGTCTAAAATCGTCTTCAGTACCTGTTTCTGCAACGAATAAGGGGCGGCCGTAGCGATCGAACACTTCTTGCAGCAGTTCGCGAAACGGGCGGTACAGCTTGTCTGTGTATTTCATCGGATTTTCATTGTGAATCCACTGATTGCGATCGTAATAATTCACCCCAATAATATCGAGATACTTTTCCTGGCCGCCAAGTTCGGGGCGAAAGCGTCCCGCCAACATATCCCAAGCTTGATATTGAGATAAGCGATAACCTTCCGCCACGTCTTTATCTTCCGGTTTGTCAGGATCGGCAATAATGTTAATTACCGGGTCGATTTGAACGATGCGGGTGCGGGGATTGACTTCCCAAACTGATTCTATCGCTGCGATCGACGCTTTGATCAACTGGATTTTCAGCTCGTCTCCGCGTCCTTTAGCAAAAGGATTGATGTAGGCGACATCGCCGCCGGCCCAGGCAATAAATGAAATTTCATTGACAGGTGTCACAAAAGGTGTTTGGTCGGTTTCCTCAGTCAGCACTTGCATAAAAGCGCGCACCATCTTAGCAAACCGGGACACGAATTCGGGACTGAAAATATCAATATCGTCGGGCCAGCCGTAGTGAAATAAATCCCAAATTACCTGCATTTTGGTGTCGCGGGCGGCGCGGATGATTGGTAGGGCGCTGGAAAAATCGTATTTTCCGGGCGACTGTTCGATTAAGTGCCAGCGGAGGCCTTCGCGGACTGTGTAAATGCCCTGTTCTTGCAAGCGTTGGTAGTCGGCGATCGCAAATTTATCGTGGCCGGTGGCGGCTGTGACATCGAGGCGTTTTCCCGATCGCAATTTGTGGGTGGAACATTCAAATCCGCCCATGAAAAAACTTTGAAACATTATTAGGTAATGGGGAATGGGGAATGGGGAATGGGGAATGGGGAATGGGGAATGGGGAATGGGGCCTAAAAGCATTGGGCATTAGGAATCGGGAATTGGGCCGAAAAGCATTGGGCATTAGGAATCGGGAAGAGGTTCATAAATGATTGAGACTTGCTATATCCAATAACTTGGAACTGCGGGCAATTACCAATTACCAATTACCAATTACCAATTACCAATTACCAATTACCAATTACCAATTACCCATTCCCAATTACCAATTACCAATTACCAATTACCAATTACCAATTACCCATTCCCAATTAGCACTGAGTAATCGCTGGCGGCTGCGAACTTTCTTCGGGAATATCCCAGCCGAGAGTTGCCGCCGCGATCGCCTCTATGGGAAATTTGGGAGTGCGATCGGCATACAGCAAACCGTTAGCTTCTTGGAAAGTATCCGTCAACTGCGTGTAACAAAATCCGCTGAACATTTCCACTCGATTTACCACGTGCAGCAGCGCGGTGTAGCGGTGTTGCAATTCAGAGGTGTCCGACGCGCGCACGTAGCCCCACACCCTGTGAAAATCGGGGTTTTCGCGGCCGGCGCAGGCGATGCCGCCGAATTCTGTCAGCATTACGGGCTGTCCTTGGTGGGGGTGGCCGTCGAGGGTGAGGACTCGCCCTCCGGGACGCCCGCGATCGAACAAATCGGCTAGCTGGACTTCGGGCCCGTAGCGTTTTGCCACAGTTTGCGGGTTGTTGTCGTAGTCGTGAATAGCGAGGATGTCGGTATCGATGCTTTCCCAGCCGTCGTTACCGATGACGGGGCGAGTGGGGTCTAAGGTTTTCGTCAAAAAATATAAGGCTTGCACGTAGTTGCGGTGGGCTGCGGCTTCGACTAAATTCGGAACTCCCCAGGATTCGTTGAACGGCACCCAGACTACGATACAGGGGTGGCTGGAGTCGCGATCGATCGCTTCCGTCCACTCCCGCGTCAGCCTGTCAACGGCCTTGCGAGTGAAGCGGTAGGCGCTGGGCATTTCTTCCCAAACTAGCAGCCCCAGCACGTCGGCCCAGTACAAAAATCGCGGATCTTCGATTTTCTGGTGTTTGCGGACGCCGTTGAAACCCATTGCTTTGACTAATTCGACATCGTGGCGCAAAGCTTCGTCGGATGGCGCCGTCATCAGGGTATCGGGCCAGTAACCTTGATCGAGCACCAGTCTCAGGTAGTAGGGGCGGCCGTTCAGCATGAAGCGATCGCGCTGAATGCTGACAGTCCGCATCGCGGTGTAAGATTTAATCTCGTCAAGCAGTTTGCCGTCGGCCCACAGCTCGACTTGTGCGTTAATTAATGTAGGTTTTTCCGGACTCCACAGCAGTTCGTTGCGGTAGTCGTCGATACCCGGGTCTGAAAGGGCGATGCGGCGGTGGATTTCGCCGTTGATCACTTCGTAGGTGTCGTTGACCAGCAGCAAACAGCCGATCGACAGTTTAACTTTAATTTGAATCCCCGACTGGCGATCGCCCGCCACAAACGCCTCAAAACCGATTTCCCAGCGTTCAAACTGCGGAGTCCACCGGATGCGATCGATATAAGTGTGAGGCACCAATTCTACCCACACCGTCTGCCAAATGCCAGTCGTGCGCGGATACCAGATGCTGTGCGGTTCCACTTGCCAATCTTGCTTGCCGCGCGGTTTTGCCAAATCTTGCGGGTCGTCCTGGGCCCAAACAGTCACCCGCTGCGGCCCGATGGGGTTAAGAACTGCTGTAATGTCTGCGGTGAAAGGAGTGTGCCCGCCTTCGTGTTCGATGACAAACTGACCGTTTACCCAGACGCGGGCGCGGTAGTCTACAGCGCCGAAGTGGAGGAGAACTCTGCTTTCTGTGTGGGGCAGGTCGAATTCGCGATCGTACCAACAGTTAGCGTGAAAATTCGTGTCGCCGATCCCGCTTTTGATTGATTCGGGAACAAACGGCACTTCTATAGTGTGACTCCAGTCCGTAATGTCGATCGGCTGCACGCAGCGTCCCGCGTCATCATAAGCAAACCTCCACTTACCGTTCAGACAAATCCAGTTACTGCGGCGCAATTGAGGGCGCGGATAACCTGTTTTCCGCCCTTGAACAGTCACCTTATTGTCTAGAGTGGAAGACTCTTCAATATCGCAATTTTCTAGTTCTATACCTAACCAACTCATCGGCACATCTACCCGAAGTTATATTTATAGGTTAGCGACTATTCCCGCGACTTTGACAAGTTTTTTGCAATCTAATTTATCGTTAAAAAATTAATTTTTTTGACTTCAAACAGCCTGAGCTTTACTTGGTCTTGTGTCCGGCTTTTCTATACTTGTAGGGTGCGTCAGTCAGCTAACAGCGCTTAAAATTAAGCTATGATTCTCACTGACGCACCCTGCGATCGGTATAGGAAGCATGAGTCTTGACTGCAAAGTTTAGCTAGCTACAGTTTGCAAAGCTCCTAAAGGTTCAGCTAGGTCACTTTTGACCAAGAATATCAATCCCAAATCGAAAATCGAAAATCCTCTCTTCCCCCGAATTTATCCGTGGGGTCGCCTCTAAAATCTAAAATCTAAAATCTAAAATCGATTGACGGGAACTTCTTCCGGAGGTGGCAAACACTGAAATATCTGTTCTAGTCCCGTGAGTTCAAATAGCATTCTAACTTGTTCGCTCATGGCAGATATCAAAAGTATACATCCGCTGTCTCTAACTAATTTCATAATCGCCACTACAGCCATTAATTCCGAATTTTTAAGGAAAATGATATTTGAGAAATCGAGCATCAGAATTTTGCCACCGCTTTCAATTAGGCGCTCTATTTCTTTCTGAAACTGAGGAAATTGAGAACCTTCCAAAACCTGATGAGACAAAACAGTTTTAACGATAGTGCTCATGTTCACCTTAACCCTTGTTTGAATTGTTTAATAACTTTTGAGAAAAGCAGAGTAAAGTGCGGAGCGCGCACCTTACATTTTTGCCATAAAAAATTGGTTGAAAGCCGGAACCCGATCGCGAGAAATTAAAAGAAGACAATTCATTACCCCAATGCTCTTCCTTATAGGTAGAGGTCGCCCTCATCTGTCAACCGTCAACTGTCAACTGTCAACTGACATTTTTAGCCTTACCAACTCACAGCTTGCAGCTATAGCAATCCTAAATCATTTGTGAATTTCTTACTCCCTCCCCTTAATAAGGGGAGGGTTGGGGTGGGGTAAAAAACTTTACGACTCATTTGGGACTGTTATACTTGCTAGCAGATTTGCCATTGCCGTTAACAGCAGCAACTTCTAGAGAAGCAGCGGCTGGGAGTTCAGCAACTGCGTTCGACGAACTCAAATTAGAGGCAGCATCGTTAAGATTTGCCGCCAATTTAATCACCGGATTGGTCGTAATTTGAGTATAAGTTGTCAAAGCTTGAGCGACAACTTGATCCATGTTGTAATACCTGTAAGTCGCCAGCCTTCCCACAAAAGAAACTCCGGGAGTTGCATCAGCCAAAGCCTTATATTTCTTGTAAATTTCCGCATTTTCCGGACGCGGAACCGGGTAGTAAGGGTCTCCCTCAGCTTGGGGATATTCGTAGACAATGCTCGTTTTTAGATGCTCTTGTCCGGTGAGGTATTTAAACTCCGTGCAGCGAGTATATAAATGCTCATTCGGGTAATTTACCACCGGTGCAGCTTGGTGTACGGGTGCGTTCAGCGTTTCGTGCTTGAATTCCAAGGAACGGTAAGGCAGTTTCCCGTAGCAATAATTGAAATAGGAATCCACCGGCCCGGTATAAATCATTTCCCCGTAAGGAATAAAACTCTCAATCTCGCGGTAGTCGGTATTCAGCATCACCTTGATGTTTGGGTGAGACAGCATCTTTTCAAACATCCGAGTGTAGCCGTGCAGCGGCATTGCTTGATAGGTATCGGTGAAATAGCGATCGTCCCGGTTAGTGCGGGTGGGCACGCGCGCAATCACTGATTTGTCGAGTTCCGACGGATCCATTCCCCACTGTTTGCGAGTGTAGTTGCGGAAGAATTTCTCGTAAAGTTCGCGGCCGACTTTGCCGACAACGACATCTTCGGAAGTGCGAATGTAATCCTTTGGTTCGGCTACTTTTGCGAAGAAATCTTCAACTTCAAATGATGTCAGATTCAGTCCGTAAAGTTTGTTTACGGTGTTGAGATTTATCGGAATTGGCAGCAGTTGACCGTCAACGCTGGCGAGGACGCGGTGTTCGTATGGCCGCCACTCGGTGAACTGCGAAAGGTACTCGAAAACTGGGCGCGAATTGGTGTGAAAAATGTGGGGGCCGTATTTGTGAACGAGGATGCCGTGATTGTCGTAGTGGTCGTATGCGTTGCCGCCGATGTGGTTGCGGGTATCAATTATCAAGACTGTTTTTCCCGCCTGAGTTGCTAGTCTTTCGGCAATAACGCTACCTGCAAATCCGGCTCCGACAATTAAATAGTCAAACATTAAAAAACCTCTGGTAATGGGGAATGGGGAATGGGGAATGGGGAATGGGGAATGGGGAATGGTTATTAGTTATTAGTTATTAGTTATTAGTTATTAGTTATTAGTTATTGGTAGCAACTCCAAACTACTAACTATCAACTGTCAACTGCCAACTGCCAACTGCCAACTGCCAACTGACTTCTTACTTGCGATCGCACTTTCGATCAACCCCAGCATTTCGCCCCAGGTATTGTCCCAAGAATTGTCTGCTAAAAAGGCGTCAACTTCGCTCAGCCATTTGGCGCGATCTTCCGAAGTTTCGCCCATAATTTCTTCAGCAGCAGCAACGAATTCTGCCACATTGCTCGCAATCCGAACCAAGCCGTTATCTCCGTAGGGGCGCACCACATCGCGGATCGCAGTAGAAATCACCGGTTTGCCGGCAGCGAGGTATTCGGGAGTTTTCGTCGGACTAATAAATTTAGTCGATTCGTTAATCGCAAAAGGCAGCATTGCTATATCCCATCCGCCCAGATATGCTGGCAGTTCTTGATAAGATTTGCCGCCGAGATAGTGTATGTTTGGGTGAGTTGGTAGAGTAGCAGGGTCTATTTTCACCACCGGGCCAATTATCACTAAATGCCAGTCCGGCTTCGCTGCGGCAATGCCGCGCAGCAGTTCGATATCCATGCGTTCGTCTATAACCCCAAAAAATCCCAAACGCGGGTGAGGAATATCTTTTTGATCGGTCGGTTCTTCTGAAAGATTTCTCGCTGTAGCAAAGTGTTCTTTTTCGATGCTGCTGGGGAAAGAATGAATGTTTGGATGCTGCTGCTGTTTTGCTTCGTAGAGGCTGTGTCCGCCTGTAAATACGACGCTGGCGCGCTTTAATAGTTGGGTTTCATTTGCTTTTAACTCCGGGTGCGCGCCGTGAAATGCTGACAGTTCATCCATGCAGTCGTAGACTACAGCTAGTGGCTTTAAGTGGTTTGTGAAACTGACAGCCATTGGTGTGTAATACCAGAGGATGTACTGGCTAATTTCGGCTGCTTGAAACAAATCATCAAGCATGGCTTGCTGAGCAGTTTGTGCAGTTTCTTCGCTGATTCCTTCGCTCAGGTGCGGTACTATTATCCAGACTCCGGTTTCGTGAATGCTGACATCAAGCCGCCAATCTGTAGCCGAGCTAAAAACAGGTTCTTCTACAAAAAATACGCGGCGATTTTTGGCGCAGCGGCCTAAGAGATGTTGCGGACGCTGATAGACGAAATTCCACCGCAAATGAGACAGGCAAACTAAATCCGGTGCATCTAAAGCAGCAGGTTTTGATAACTTAGCGCGCAATGCGGGTGAGGGTGCGAATTGAGAGGGAGATTTTGCGGGATCTATCGAGGTAAATCGGATCTCCCATGCTCGACCTTTATTGCTATAATTTTTGTTTACTGAGTTTTCTGGGGGGGACATAATTAGCCTCTGGAATTTGTCAATGAAAATTTGTTAATGAAAATTGGTTGGTGAAAATTTGTCAATAAAATATCCTTCTCAGCAGTGTCTTACTGAAATTCGCAAGCATCAATCTGAGAATTTTTATTTGACGAGCAAGCGCCGCATTCAGTGGGCCAAACAAAGCAAAAGTTTAGCTGCGGAAAAACACGCTTATCTGCTTTTTTCAGTATTGAAACTGGAGATAAGTTAATATTGTTAGACTTGCTATTGTTGCTAAATCTAACTCAGTTTTTCTGCCATTACTTCTATCTGAAGGATGACTTCGTTCTCAGCGCCTAGCTTGCACCCTTTTGAAAAGCGGTTAAAATGCCGATCGCTCTTGTAAAATGACTCTTAACTGGCAGGTACAGGGCGCTAGGATTTGAGATTTGAGATTTGAGCTTTGAGATTGAATAATTGGGAATGACTTATGAATTAAGGGTTTGAAGCTTGGCTACCGTTGCATTGTGTTTTTAAACAGGTGTTAAAACTGAGCAAGTTTTATGTTTTTATTTGGAGGGGAGAGAAAATTTGCGATCGAGCTTTTGTTGCTATTTGCTTTAACAAACTTCGCATTTTTTCAACTTATGCGATCGCACACCTACAAAATTTGTATCTTCATATACAATTGCTTTGCCGAGATTTATGACTTCCGATAGATTAACAATTGACAGTTTATGTATTTGGGTTAAACCCACATCTGGTACCCTTTTCAACTATACCGGAGATACCAGGTAACAGCGACGAGAAACGTAGGATTTTACGCGAGTCTGATACAAGAAACCAAGGTGACGAGATTGGTGCAAGATGTGAGGTTAAACTGACGCCCAGAGTACAAATCTCAATCATCCCTCTAAGGGCGGGTTTGCCGATATCTGCGATTCCCGCACCAAATATGGACGCAAACCGCGACTAGAAGATAGCAGCAACTTTACCAGAAAGAATTGGTTTAAAGCCCCAAGCCCGATCGGGATAAATTAAAATCAGACTATTCATGATTCCAATCCTCTTCCTTCCAGGTAGAGGTCGCTGTCAACTGTCAACTGTCAACTGTCAACTGAATGAAAGTCGGCGGCTGTCAATTTTGGCGATTCCCCCTCCAAAGGCAGAATCTTGCACCATCGAACTCTTTAAGAAATCGTGGGGAAAACCCAATTCAATGGCACTTACTGTGTCTAGCTGCTGCATTTGTTCGGGAGTTAATTCAAACTCCAGACAAGCGAGATTTTCTTGAAGTTGCGAGAGTTTGCGGGAACCAACAATCGGAATCACATCGACTGACTGTTGTCGCAACCAATTCAAGGCTACTTGAGAACTAGGTTTGCCAATTTCGGCTGCTATTTTACTAACTTCAGCCGCAATATTGAGGTCTCGTTCGCTAATTTTTCCAGATTCAGGTGAATTAAGTCGTTTAGCTTCGCCTGCGGTTTCTGAAATGTTGTATTTTCCGGTTAGCAAACCGCCTGCTAGGGGGCTCCAAGCTGTGACGCCAATATCGAAGGCTTTTGCCATGGGGAGCAAATCGCGTTCGGGAGTTCGCTCTTTTAAAGAATACTCGATTTGCAAGCCGATAAATGGTGTCCAGCCGCGCAGGTTGGCGATCGTATTTGCTTGAGAAACAATCCAAGCCGGTGTATCGGAAATGCCGATGTAAAGAATTTTGCCGGCGCGTACCAAGTCGTCAAAGGCGCGCATTACTTCTTCGACGGGTGTCGTAAAATCCCAAGCGTGCAGCCACAGCAAATCTATGTATTCAACTTGCAATCGCTTCAAACTGGCCTCTACTGCTTGCACCATATTTTTGCGGTGGTTGCCGAAACCGTTGATTTCGCCATTTTTCATGTTAAGACTGTATTTGGTGGCAACAACCCATTTTTCGCGATCGCCCCCGATGAAGTCACCGACATATTTTTCGCTGGTACCGTTGGTGTAGAGATTCGCGGTATCAATGAAATTGCCGCCCGCTTCTGCAAAGGCGTCGAACATCTTCCGGCTTTCGTCGTAGGAACCGCCCCAACCCCATTCTTCGCCAAAAGTCATGGTTCCGAGGCAGATTTCGGAAACGCGAAGTCCGCTGTGACCTAGTAGTTTGTATCTCATGTCACCTATCTGTTAGTTCATTGCGCTTAAGAGTATATATCTGAATTTGCTGTGTACGCATCAGTCGGAGGTGAGGGGCTTTGGGAGTGCCAAGAGTTCCCAGTTGGATTTTGAATCTTTTGTCAATTTAGGAATTGCAATTAAATAACTTAAGCGATACAGATTTCGGTTCGTAGTGCGGACTGAAGTCCGCACTACGAACTTTCATTCAGTCCAGCGACCAAATTAATACTCTAACTCAAGCTAAAATTGGGCAGTTTTCAGTTGACCTTCTGATTGTAAAGCTCGATCGAGTAAGCATGACTGTCAAAGTCGAAATTTGCCCCTAAAGTAGCTTAGCGCGATCGGCCTTTTCTTCCCAAAAACATCGCCCTTGTCGCAAAATTAACCCAGTGCTAAAATGATTTTAAAATCAACAAATCGCAAAGCAGTCCTATGCCCTCACCCTTTCCCGGCATCGACCCCTACTTAGAACACCCTGATTTCTGGCAGGAAACTCACCATTGGTTAATTTCTCTGATTGCGGAATCCTTAGTCCCCCAAATTCGCCCCAAATATGAGATCGCCATTGAAAAACGTATCTATCAAATTGACGACACCAATGACAATAATGATGACTCACTTTTAGTAGGTATCCCCGATGTAGCCATCAAACGCCAACCCAATCCCCCCGATATTCCTACTGGTTCAGTTGCCATTGCCACCCTCACAGTTCCCACTACCGTCAAAGTGCCAGCCCCTGAAAAAATTAAACAGACTTACCTAGAAGTACGAGAAATGGCAACTAGACAAGTTGTCACCGCAATTGAAATTCTTTCTCCAGTCAACAAACGCAGTGGAGATGGCAGAATTACTTACCTCAAAAAACGCCAAAGTATTTTAGGTAGCTTAACCCATTTAGTTGAAATCGACTTGCTGCGAAAAGGGGAACCTATGCCCGTACTTAACAATTCTATTCAAAGCGATTACCGCGTTTTAGTCAGTCGCAGCAATCGCCGTCCCCTTGCCGAACTTTATGCCTTTGATCTGGGCGATTCTCTACCTGTATTTCTACTTCCCTTGCGCGAGGAAGATGTAGAACCTATTGTTAACTTACCCGAATTGTTCGCAGGTGTTTACGATCGCGCGGGTTATGATTATCGAATCGATTATAATCGAGATCCGATACCGTCCCTGTCAGAACAAAAGTTGGTTTGGGCAAAGGAACTTTTACAAGCAACTGGACTGCGAGATAATTAATCCTATTGGGAGCATCTCATTTTCACAAAAAGGATGTTTTTCTACAGTGCGAGCGGGGACAGCACTACAAATACAAAACTGAGATGCACCCATTCTATTTTACCTTATTAATATTAATCAACGTCTATATTATATACAGAAAAATTGCCACTTATACCATTTTTATAAAGATGTGCTATGGATGAAGTCTTAGCCCCCCCGAAATCGCGGGGGGGTGGGGGGTAATATCTAGTGCTACGGGTGCATCTCAGGCAAGGCGAATACATCCGTAGGGGCGAAGCATGACCGCAGAAAATATGGGATGATAACTGATAATTTATATGCGGTCATGCTTCGCCCTCTTCAAAAGTGAGATGCACCCTAGTGCTACTTTATGAAATTGGTATTACAACAACCCCACAATTTTAATTATTGTGGGATGGGCGTCCCGCCCGTCCAGAAAAGACGGGCGGGACGCCCATCCCACAAATATGTGTAAATTATTTAATTTCTATTCCTTAGCTCGCATTCTCACGAAAAATGGTGAAGGCGAAAGCAGAGATTTTTCCTGTTGTACCTGCTCCCATTCAATCCGAATTTCCCGATCGATTTCTGCTTGAAAGTCGAAGTAATAAGCCATTGCTGCATGGGCTTCGGACTGCATCAAATAAGGATGCTGGCGGCACATTTCCTCCACTGACCAACCGTAAGCTAGATAATCCATCACAATCTGAGCAACCCGCACGCGCGGTATCCGCTGCAACCGTGCCGGTTGACCCGCTACTTTCTCGATATGAGGATAAATTAAAGCTGATGTCATTGCTTTTTGTATCTATCTCTACAGGAGCTTAGCATAAATATTATAACACTCAACCAAAATGAAAAGAATTAAAGAAGCCGATCGCCCTTTTATCCGCAAAAAGCGATCGCCAGACTAAGGTACGCACTGCACACCCTACATATAAAGTATGTGCGTCCAGGACTGCGGATATTAGACTTCTTGCAAAAATAGTTAGGACGGGCTAGAAGCCCATCCCACAAAAATCTTTTTTTCTTGTGGGATGGGCTTCTAGCCCGTCCCAAAATTTGATTAAAAGGACTTTTGCAAGAGGTCTAGTGTAAAAAACCCGAATTTGCTACAATCTCTTAGTCCGCCTTCGCGGACTTCGTTTGACAAGCAGCGATTTCAATCCCCAAATCATACAGGGGGTAGCTTCACCAAAAACGCCACACACTCAACATGAGAAGTCTGAGGAAAGAAATCCGCAGGCTGCACCCGCGCTAACTTATAATCCCCGTTTTCGCACAAAATCTTCAAGTCGCGAGCCAAAGTCGCAGGCTTGCAGCTAACATAAACAATGCGATTTGGTTTGATTTCCTTGATTGTTTCCAACACCGCGCGATCGCACCCTTTCCTCGGCGGATCGAGCAGCACAATATCCGGTGTCAATCCCAAAGCAGGCAGCAAACTCTCTACAGTTCCCACCTGAAAATCGACATTTTTCAAGTCATTTAATTCAGCATTTAATCTGGCTTGCTCGATCGCAGTAGGTTGCACTTCTAAACCGATCGCTATTTTGACTTGTTTTGCCAGCGGTAAAGTAAAAGTCCCAATTCCGCAGTAAGCGTCAACCAAAACCTCGCTTCCGTGCAAATTCAACTCCCCGACAATCACCTGCAACAAGGCCTCAGCAGCCTCTGTGTTTACCTGGAAGAAAGTATCTGCCTTTAGCTGAAAATTCAAACCCGCAAACTTTTCTCGCAGATAAGACTGGCCAGCAATGCAGCGAGTTTCTGCACCAAATATCACATTTGTTTGAGCTGCATTCACATTTAAACAAACACCTACAAGTTGAGGATATTGTTTCAGCCACTCAGCAGCTTGTGCTTCAATTCCCGGCAACTCTCCGGTGCGAACTATTAAAGTTAGCAACATTTCTCCCGTGCGCCGTCCGATTCGCAAGGACAAATGACGCAATTCTCCTGTATGTTGCTTTTCGTCATAGACTGGCCAATCCCGCCAGTGAATGTCTTCTTTGACTTCTTTCAACAAAGGATTGAGGCGCGGATCTTGCACCGGACACTGATTTAGATTGACTAATTTGTGGGTGCTTTTTTGATAGTAACCTGCTTGCACTTGACCAGTTACAGAAATTGCTACCGGATAAGTCGCTTTGTTGCGGTATCCCAAAAATTGGGGAAATCCTTCGATTTTTCCCGTTAAGATTTGATCGACTTGCACATCGTTAAATCCGCCAATTCTTTCTAAGGCTTGAATTATTTGATTTTGCTTGGCTGCAAGCTGATATTCATAATCTACGTGCTGCCACTGACAGCCACCGCATTTGTCGGCGACAATGCAGTTGGCTCGGATGCGGTGTTCTGATGCTTCCAGAAGTGTGTCCAACTTGCCTTTAGCATAGCTGGATTTGACTTGCACGAGGCGCACGAGGATGCGATCGCCCGTGACGGTATCGGGGACAAACACCACTAACTCACCAAAACGACCAACTCCGTCTCCGGTGTCTGCCAAGTCGGTAATCTCTATCTCAATCAGTTGACCTTGCTGGCAAGGGTTTGCCACTTTCGTCGAGTTTCGGGTGGGGAATTTAGATTTGGTCACAAGTAGTCGTGGTAGGATTTAATATGGTAATGCAATATCGCTCTCTCTTGTTTGAGATGAGTCGTAGCGAAGCGAGGCGCAAGCCATCGCACTCAAGCTCAAGTGCAGGCAGTCTTCCTGCTTCCGAACCCCTTTCTGCTACAGCCAAAGCTTGCGTTAGACAACATTGTCCTCGATCGAGCCTGTGCGATATGCTATTGGGGCTTGATGGGCCAAAACTCGTGAAACAGTCTAAATGTCTGCCGACATCCAAACTCTCGATCGCAGTTTTTGAATTTTTCCCAGAGTACCTTGGGACACAAGGAAACTAGCTTAGCTAGACAGGCGAGAATCCCCAGCCCATAATCTTTGATTTGGGTTGGGATGAAAGACGCGCGAGGATATGAGCGACCCTCCAAGCGATGTTGAGCGTAGCCAACCAGTAATGGAGGGTGGCGACGAGACGAGCAAGCACTCCGCAGTAATAATTGCGGTAAAATACTCATAGCTTAGATCAAAGAATAACAATCTGGGTCTAAGTCAAAAGTTTTGATGTGACAAGTGGGGCGGGACGTGTTCCTCACTATAAAACGCCGTAGAGGGAAACGATTGGAGTACCTTGAAGGAAGATCTTGATATCCTTGACCGGACTCAGATGCCTACAACATACCGCTTGCGGTTCGTGTAGGAGCGTCACTCACTAAGCATAACGCTTGCGGAGGTTGACCGCCTGCTTCTAAGATCGATTAATGTTAGCAGCAAGGTAAGTCGCCGAAGCAAGAATCTCATCTTTAACAGATGAGAATGTCAATGAATCTTTTCCTCAAATATCCTCAAATTTTGAATAACAATGAGCGTAGTTAGCCAATTTATTCTCCAAGCCGATGACGAACTTCGTTATCCCAGTACCGGCGAACTCCAAAGCATCAATGATTTTTTTAAGACGGGAGAACAGCGGGTGCGTATTGCTACTGCGTTGTCTGACAGTGAGAAAAAAATTGTTGAAGAAGCTAGCAAAAAACTTTGGAAAAAACGCCCTGATTTTATCTCCCCAGGGGGCAATGCTTACGGCCAGCGCGAACGGGCTTTGTGTCTGCGCGATTACGGCTGGTATTTGCGCCTGATTACCTACGGTATCTTGGCCGGTGACAAGGAACCGATCGAAAGCATCGGTTTGATTGGCGTTCGGGAAATGTACAATTCTCTGGGCGTTCCTGTTCCTGGCATGGTGGAAGCTATCCGCTGTTTGAAGGAAGCTTCTTTGTCTCTGCTCAATCAAGATGATGCTAAGGAAGCTGCTCCTTATTTTGATTATATCGCTCAAGCAATGTCTTAATTGAAGAGGCGATTTTTTTCATGGATGTGGCGGAACATTCGCGGGTGATTTTTGGGGTAATTTTATCTCGCCATTGCTCGCAAATGTTTCGCTTCTGTTGACAGTTGACAGTTGACAGTTGACAGTTGACAGTTGACAGTTGACAGAATCGAAGGCAATGGTTTGAGCAATTAACAGCGTCCTCACCGTCGGATGCGGTTCTTAAGTTTAGAAAATCTGCCTAATTTCTGCTAGGAAGCAATGCAGCTTGAGCTTTCCCAGATTTCTAAAATGTCTTGTCTTTCTATGCACATTTCAATTAAAAAGTCAATAGTTTTTTGGAGATATTGTTTGTTGAATTTCCGACTGTCGTGCTGAATTGATGTTTTGAGTTGCGAGAGTTGTCCAAGTGTGGGGCAGGTTTGGATTTGATGGGCGATCGCATTTTGCCATTCTTCCAACTTGCGGCACTACGTAAGCCCAGGATTCGACTCGCTTAATCAGATTTTGACTTATTTTCAGGAATTTGGCGATCGATCGGGCGGTGATACGGAGCTTTTTCGAGGGCCCGATGCGGCGAAATAGTGCTGTCATGGCTGTATACTCAGGGCTTGAGAGGCAAGTTCTGTTTAGACTTAATTACATATTACTCTATCTCAGACTCTTATCTCACTTGTGCAACAAAAATTAATTTAAGCTCAAATGTTGCCCGTACAACCCTCAATCATTGATGCTGTGCTAGTTTGAGAGTTAATCTAGGTGGAAAAAATGTCAGCACTCTCTAACAACGCTGTGGTAGATAACCGGCAGGAATTGCGTCCCGTTCGCTTCACGGAGACGGGGCGGATGCGTTTGGGTAAGATGTTAAAGGCTGCAAGACAGACAAAAGGTTGGTCTGTTAGCGAAACACAGTTCAAAACAAGGGGGTACGAAGAGGCGCTGTTCATCGCCACAAATCAACCCGTACCCAAAGATGTCGGTATCAGTGCCGCCACAGTCAACCGTTACGAACGCGGGAAGTTGGATAATCTAGACTGGCGCTCATTATCTCTGTTGTGTTTTGTCCTAAAGCCGATCGATCCTGTGACAAATCAACCCCTCGAACCGGCAAATGCTCTATATATCGCGTGCGAACACTCGCCGTACAACGACGCGAAGCTTTACGAGGAGATTACCGACTGTTAACTTGCTTTTTCCCACCCTTTTGCTTAGCAATTAAAGCTTTAGCTTGTTGCTACAGAGCTCCTAACTCCTCAACTTGGGGCTTGGGTTAGTTCTTATGTGATTTTTAGTTTATGACATTCTATAGGACTGTAAAATGCCGGGATTTCTTGACTTTAAGGCTGTAGTCGAGCAGGAAAAGCTGCGTCCTGTGCGATTTACCGATACGGGACGCGGTAGACTGGGAAAGCTTCTGAAAGCAGGTAGAGAGCTTCGAGGTTGGTCGATTATTGAAACAGAAATGGTGACAAAAGAATATGAGGCGGCTTTGTTTCGGACAGCCGGAGAACCTGTACCAAAAGATGTCGGTATAAGTAATGCGACTGTTAGCCGCTACGAAAGAGGGAAGTTAGAAAGCTTGGATTGGCGATCGCTCTCCCTGTTATGCTTTGTCCTAAAGCCGATCGATCCTGTGACAAATCAACCCCTGGAACCGACAAACGCTCTCTATATCGCTTGCGAACATCCGCCTTACAACGATGCGAAGCTCTACGAGTAGGTGAATCAGCTTTTTTGGGCGGGCTCGCGTGCCCACCCCACAAGAGCAATATTGAGTAATTGTGGAATAGGCATCTTGCCTGTTCTTGGGCATAATATTGATGACTAGCTTACTGCGGGCCCTTTTGCTTCGCCAGTAAAGCCTTAGCTTGTTCCCACAAAGCGTCTAACTCTTCGGGCGGATAATCGGATAAAGGTCGATCGCACGCAGCCTCAACTTTAGCAAACCGCTGTACGAAGCGATCGTTCGTTCCCTGCAAAGCAGCCGACGCATCTAAATCGTACCAGCGAGCCAATTGAATCAACACAAACATAATATCTCCCAATTCCGACTGCTGCGCGGCCTTATCCTCGTGTTTGAGAGCGTGTTCAAATTCCGCCATTTCCTCGTGAAACTTATCCCAAACGCCGTCTACACTGTCCCAATCAAAACTCACCTCCGCAGCTTTTTGAGAGATTTTTGCAGCGGCAGTAATTGGTGGCAAAGTGCTAGCATAACGGCTCATTTTTGAGGCTAAAGTTGGTGGCTTTTCCGCAGTTATGCCCTTTTCTGCTGCTTTGATTTTTTCCCAATTTTCGTTAACTTCATCGACACTGTTAATTTCTACATCTCCGAAGACGTGGGGATGACGCCGAATCAGTTTTTCCGTGATTCCCGCAGCGACTTCGGCGAAGGTAAATTGTTCGGATTCGCTGGCAATTTGAGCTTGCAAAATTACCTGTAATAATAAGTCGCCCAATTCTTCAACGATCGCACTTTTGTCTCCTTTACGAATCGCGTCGGCGGTTTCATAGGCTTCTTCGATGATGTGCGGAATCAGAGTTTCGGGAGTTTGGGCTAAATCCCAAGGACATCCGCCGTCGGGCGATCGCAATGAGGCCACAACTTCTATCAGGTTTTCGAGTGCTACGAGCGATCGACTGTGGGAATTAGACATTAGAATTTACCTTAAGTAGAAGGAAGAAGGAAGAAGGAAGAAGGAAGAAGGAAGAAGGAAGAAGGAAGAAGGAAGAAGGAAGAAGGAAGAAGGAAGAAGGAATACATAGACAGCCAGCTCGATCGCGAGCGATATTTTACATTTTATTAGGTGGATTTACTTGTTCACCTCTTAGATTTGCTAGACGTGCGGCGGGGAGATTTGCTTTTGCGCCTCTTAATAGTCTTCGGAGGGTGCAACCCGCTCAATCCTTTCTTTTTGAACTGTTTGTAAGCAGAACCGCCCCAATCGCTAAGATAGTGGCTCATCGCGCCCAATTCCAGACCGACGTAGATGGCTATAAATTCGATATAGTGTTCCAAGAGCGATCGACCGTAACCCAAAACCGCTTCCTGCCAATTTCCGGCTAAGTTGCCAATTTTTTCGGCGATCGTCAATCCCAAGACTCCTATAACGGCGATCCAGGTAGCGAGGTACAAGATTCGCAAAGCCGTGCCGATCAGAGGCCCGTGGGACAAAAAAGAGCGGTGGCGCAGGCTTTTTTGGTAGGGAAGCCAAATAAATTTGAACCATCCCCAGCGCTGATACTGACATGAGTAAATATCTAAATCCGGGCCAAACATCAGTCCGCCGACTAAGAAGCTGCCGGAAACGAGCAAAGTCAGGTTGCTGTTTTGAGTATGGCCAAAGGTGACGCCTGCCACCAGGGGCAAACACCATAGGGTGATTCGATCGTGCGTGCGGCCAGAGGGCATTAAAAGTTTATGATTTTTTTAGTTGATCTTTCTGGGATACTGTGATATGATAAGTCCCTGTAAGCGCAATTGGGCGATTAGCTCAGTGGTAGAGCGCCTGCTTTACACGCAGGATGCCGTAGGTTCAAATCCTACATCGCCCATATCCAATTGAAAAGCTGTTTCCACTGTTTCCAAGGGCTGGAAGTTTTAACACCTTCGCTCTGTGCCTTTGCTTGGCAACAGGCAAGATGCCTGTTCCACAAGAAGAAATTTAATGTCTTGTGGAATAGGCCGGACAGCCTGTTGTTAAAAAAACTTATTGGGAATGGTGCCAGATGTCCGATCGACCAAACTTAACATTTTGTGGCGGATGTCCCACAAGTTGACACCCAATGCTGGAAAATTAATCTATTGATTGATTTTCCTTTTTAACATCGTCAGATATATGAAGCCTAAAATAACTAGCCCGATCGCCTGGAAACAAGCTGAACTTCTCATGCAGCCGGCGATGATCCGAGTGCTAGACAACATCCGCAAACAACTAGAGGAGTCAGTCTGGACAGGAACTTATCAAGAAGTGCAGGTTCCGATTCCCGGCTATCAACTAATTTTAGAGCATCAAGGCGAGCACAGATCCGTCGATATTTGGGAACTTTGCTATCGAGTCTGCTTTGTCAACTACCAGCGGGCCCACACTCAAATGCAAAGCCAGGAAGTTGTAATTGACACTTTTTTAATTGACGAGGACACTGGCGATGTAGACTGGAATCGTCTTGATGCCAAAGCGAGTCAATTAATACAAGAAGTTTTTGCTAATTTGAGTCAGTTGACAGTTGACAGTTGACAGTTGACAGTTGTCATGGGTAGTTAGAAACCGGGTTTTTTCAGGACAAACGCGTTACAGCCAGAAGATTATGAAAAAAACCCGGTTTCTCGGCCTGTGAGTGCGATCGCAAACTCAAAACCAAGCATTAATAATTCAATACACGCTGAAAGCTTAAATCTCAAATCCTATGCTAATTCAAGAATTGCACGACATTCAAGCCGCAGCAGGCGCTACTTTTGCAGAGTTAGCAACCACAGAAACAGTCCCTATCAGTTTTGGTAACGACGGTGCCGCCATCGCAGCAACTAAACAAGGTGTGGCTTTGTGCGATCGCACTCACTGGGGACGCATTCAAATCTCCGATAGCGATCGCCTGCGGTTCTTGCACAATCAAAGTACCAATAACTTTAACATACTCAAACCCGGTCAAGGTTGTGACACCGTGTTCGTCACATCCACAGCTAGGACGATCGACCTCGCCACCGCCTATGCTACAGAAGATGCTGTAATATTGCTAGTTTCAGCCAACCGCCGCCGCCAATTGCTCGAATTGCTCGATCGCTATATTTTCCCAATGGATCGCGTAGAATTAACAGATATAACCGATACAACCGTTGCTTTCAGTCTCCTCGGCCCCGAAAGCACTCAACTACTAGAAAAACTCGGAGTTACCGAACTAGACAATCAATCCTACGCTACTCACAAATCGATAAAAACCCCCCCTCTTTCGGCGGATGAAGGGGAGGTTCGAGTTGCTGTTGGTAGCGGTTTAGCAACTCCTGGATACACGTTAATTGCGCCAGCCAGCGACGCAGCCCGCTTGTGGACTGAGTTAGTTAAAGCTGGGGCCGTACCAATGGGCGATCGAATTTGGGAACAACTGAGAATCGAACAAGGACGCCCCGCACCCGATTTTGAACTCACAGACGATTACAACCCCCTAGAAGCCCGCCTTTTACACACAATTACTTATGACAAAGGCTGCTACATCGGCCAAGAAACAATTGCCCGGTTGAACACCTACCAAGGAGTCAAACAAGAACTTTGGGGCGTGCAATTGAGCGGCCCCGTTGAGCCCGGAACAGTCATCACAATTGGAGAAGAAAAAGTCGGCAAACTCACCAGTTTTGTCAAAACCGAATCCGGCTATTTTGGACTTGCTTACATCCGCACCAAAGCCGGAGGCGAAGGACTGAAAGTGCAGCTAGGAGAAATTGCCGGAGAAGTAGTAAACCTACCTTATTTAAATTAATCAGCATAGCTTCGTAGTGAGGACTTCAGTCCGCATAAATCAGAGGACTGAAGTCCTCACTACGAACCCAGAGCGCCTGTTTTAGTGGACATCAAATAATGACATATCCCTCCCTTAAAACAGCTTCACTAACCTGCGGATCCGGCTCTACAGGGTCGCTGTAATAAGTTTCAATATGTTTAATAAAACCTTCCCGATAAGCTTTCAGATGTGATTCAAGTGCTTCGATATCCTGCTTTTTTGTCGCGTAATACCATTTTTTTAAAGATGTGCTAGAGATAAATAATGTAAAATCCAAGACCATCCTGTGAGAAACCAATGACATGATTCGTTAAAGATGCTAAGATTTCCTGAACTTTTACGCGGAGTTGGTCAAGATTACTAAAAACTAACTTTCGCTTAAAATTCTTTGATGTATTCCCACACTCTTTCTGTTGGATTTACTTGACAGACAATGAGGAGGCTGAAATAGTAAAATAATATTGTCTGGCAATTCAGATGTGCTTAAAAGATGACCCGGAGCATTATCGACTTGAATGATATGCAATTCATCGGGATATTCAAGCGACAATTGTTCCAAATATGCTTGAAAACAAACTTTATCTAAATGGGAAAACTCCCCAAAAAAACTTCGTCCAGTAGATGGATATACTGCTCCGTAAAGCCAGAAACATTTAAATTTCCATTGATGTTTTCCTACGGGTTTTACACCCCGTAGTGTTATTCTTCGTCTCTGAATTGTATGTAGTCCTAATCGAGTTTCGTCACTACACCAAAACAGAAATCTTTTGTATTTCTTTACTTGGTCAGGAGCTTTATTCAGCAAGGCTTTGATTTTTTGAGACAGGCTATTTTTGAATTCATTAATTGCCGTTAAATTTTGTTCACTACTCCGGGGCCTAAGGTTCGCCAAAATAGGATCACGGACAACTAAAGTGAACAGATTCCTTTGGACTTCATACCAATTGCTAATTATCTTTTTAGAGCGCATCAACTCCAATTTGATAAATGCGTGAAGTGAGCAAATCAAAAAGATGAGGTATAACTGGCAGATCGTATAACCGCTTAGACGTATAGGGCTCGCATCCCAACAACGTCCGCGAATCTTTCGCTAGATCCGCTATACTTGTTTGAGTCCTCTATGAAAAGTTTCAATGCCCCAATGTATATCGTGAATTGTGATAAATTCACTTCGACTTGTTTCTTGCAGCTTGGACAGTTGTGGCAGATATAAAATATAATGTCTAGAGTCTTCTTTTTTAAAGTCTTTCCTAAACAATTTTATAAATCCAAATTCTTTCAAATGAGTTATTAATCCTTCATCTGCTATCTCTAAATTACTTACCTGGCAATACTTGTGCGGCTCATTAGAGACGGTTCTGTTTTTTTAAATCCCGAATAAAAAAACAGTTTCTGGTTTCTTAGAAACTTTAAGTTTTCTACTCCTGAATACCAACTATCTCCCGTTACTATTCTTGGTTGTACTCCCCATTCTGTGATTTCCCTCACCATTTATCTAAAATAATCGTTTTTGGTTTTTCCATCTCTTTTATCGTAAATTCTGTAATTGATTGGCACTGAATTACCATAGATGTCACTATAATATAGCGTGATTAAGTTTAATCCTCTGATCGGCTTATGGTATTTACCTGACCAAAAATAGCTAATTAATTCTGTATGTTTTGGTTCACTATACAGCTTTTATATGACTGTATCGTCAACACTTAATATACCTCCTTCTAAGTTGATAAACTTTTCTATTATCGAAAATAAATCTGACGGTTCATATCTCTCTCTCACCAAAAAGCCATTAATACTATCATGGGAAACGTCTCCCAATATCTCTGAAGTGCCTACTGCACCCCCCAAACTTGGGTTCTGAGAGTAAAAATAAGGTGTATAGCTCCTTATTGCATCGCGCTGTCGAGGTTTTAGTTATTTTTCTGATTGTCCGATACCAGGCACGTAGATGTTCCCTCTTTATCAATGCACTATTTGGTTATTTTGTCAATGCGTAAGTCCTAATTTACTGAAACATTAGCTATATTTGGTAACCTGCCATACAGATAGCTTGAGTAGTAAAAGGCTGTGGAATCGCTGTCAAATATAATGTTAAGAGTTTTAACGCTTGCGCTACTTTATATGAACTTTAAAATTGCGTCAAAACTCGTATGTGATTGCAAAGAAATAGTAAAGATATGTTTTGAGTATTGCCAACAGCCAGCAACTTAAGTTTATAGTTGTAGAGACAAATGTTTGATAGATCGTGTTCCAACTTGGTCGATCGCCAAAATAAATAGGTAAAGAAATGCTTAATAAAACTACAAGTAGGCTGAAGACAAGCAATAAGTATGAGAGCCGATAGGGCATCTCTACCATAGGGTGTCTTTCCCATCAAGTCGCTTTCAGTCTAAAAAATCTTAAAATTAAGCAGACTTTAAAAGATTCTGTCCCTCGAAAATCAGTTTAACAACTCGCTTATCAGCAACCGTATTTCTAGAATCTCAAGGAGCCAACAGTGAAAAGTGTAATTAACCCCTCAGAAGTGTTTGAAGGTGCTAGCAAAGCCGAAATAATCGATCGCATCCAACGGTTAGTTCCCCCAGGTTCCCCGGAACCCCAAGATCCTGAAATCCTAGCAGCCCTAAAAACTCTCACCGCACAGCTAATCACCGCCTATCAAGCCGACGGACAACTAGAAAGCGAACCTTTTACCGACGTGCGCGATCGTACAATTCACCTACAGGCATCCGCAGTCAACAGCAAAATCAAAGGAAAAACCATTCTCGTAACCGGGGGAGAAGGATGCGTCGGCGCTTTCTTAATCGAAAAACTCATCGAATTAGGCGCAACCAAAATCATTTCCGCAGACAAAGCCCGATGTCAAAACCCCGGAGAAACTCTCCCGCATTTTAACAAAGAAGGTGAAGTAACTTTCTATGCGGTTGACATTCGCAACTGGGAGGCACTGAAACATATATTTGAGGTAGAAAAACCAGAGATTGTTTTTCACCTAGCAGCCCAACGCCAACCCGGACTAGCTGAAATCAAAATCCGAGAAACAGTTACAACCAGCCTGTTAGGATGCAAACACGTCATCCAGCTATGCGAAGAATACGGCGTAGCAGACTGCATCTTCTCTTCCACAGGCAAAACATCTCGATACTTTACAACCGAAGTTTACGCAGCCTCCAAAAAGTTTGCCGAATGGCAATTTGCCAAAGCAGCTCAAGCAGGAAACGTCACTTACGGGATGGTTCGCTTTACTCATATGTTGGAAAATAGCTTGTTCTGCGAGCAAATGTCCAAAAAAGTAGAGCAAAGTAAAACTGTCAACGTTCATGCTCCCCACCGCTACGTCACCGCTCAAAATCTTGTCGAAGCCGTACATTTATTGCTGAACGCTCTGGTAGTCTCCGTTCCCGGAAAACTGAAAATTGTCGCAGTCAGCAATCTCGGGTGGCCGACAGAAACCTTGGAAGTTGCTCTTTATAAAATTCTTGAATCAGGCAAAAATCTGCCGATTTATTTTCAAGGACTTTTACCGGGATACGAAGAACCATTTTTCCTCGGACAGTTTGACTGGAGCAAGCCTACAGACATCCATCTGCTAATTAATGTTCTGGAAGATCCTTTTAGAATCATTGATGATGCTGGCGACATGGTAACTGTAGAATTAGCTCCTTTTTCTTTGCGCGTGTTAGATGGACAAGTGTCAAACTTGGAAAACTTAATCAACACTCCAGATTTACCGGAAGTGGAAATCAAGCACGCTCTAGTCGCAGCAGAAAAAGAAGTTATTGCTTCCTCTTTTGCATGGAGTTCCCCCCAAGAGTTGTTAAAGATTTTGCAGTGGGGAGTCAATCCCAAGAAATTGCAAGGTTACGGAACAGAAATTGGTGACTACACGGAGATTATCGAACTCCTGCTGCAAGGAATGTACGGGCGGCTCAACGAAGAAGTCTTGAAGGGTGCCGGAATTACTGCTGATGAATTTGAGCAGTTAGTTGACAGTCTTTCTACGCTGGATTCTATTCAAGCAGAAGTGGGATATTTGCGATCGATATCGAGATGTGTCAGACAATCTGTACTCCCCGCACACTTCACCAAAAAAAAATCTGAACCTTCTCCTGTCCACGATGCAGCGTAATTGGAAAATAGTTTAGAGATGGCTTTGTTGATTTTAGTCGATTAAAAATAGAACATCGCAAACCCGGTTTCTTTGAAATACCGGGTTTCTTAATTCTAGGCCTATTTGAGGTTAAGTTAAGTGATTTATAGCATTTCGAGCGAAAGATGAGGTATAACTGTAAATAAAGTTTTTGAGGCGATTTCACTTACTATATAATCACTATCTGAGGGCTAAAGCCCAACAACATACCTCAGCTATCTGAGGGCTAAAGCCCAACAACATACCTCAGCTATCTGAGGGCTAAAGCCCAACAACATACCTCAGCTATCTGAGGGCTAAAGCCT